>DATFWH010000247.1:0-8503 GCA_035259465.1 Binatia bacterium | reverse complement strand
CGCGACGCGGAAGCCGTAGTGATTGTTGTGCGGCTTGTTGCGCGCGTTCGGGCCCCCTTCGTGCACGACGAGCAGCCAGTCGGTATTCGGGTGCTTAAGCACCGCCTCGCCGTTATGGCGATCGACGACTTCGAGCGCGAGCAGCTCCTTGAAAATCGGCAGCGTGTCGTCGAGCGAGCGGCACTCGTAATGTCCGTGGGTCAATCCAATAGGGCGGAGCATGCGAACCTCCCTTTCACAACCGCCTCAATTTTATATCGGCGAGGAAACGGCGTCAACGAGACGGGTTAGGGGTCGGCATCATCACGGTCGCGCCGGCCTTGGCGCAGGATTCCTCGAAGATGCGCCGGATTTCCGGATCTTCGTCCTCGTACTCGATCTGCATGCCGCCGTCTTTGACGGAGACGTCCGACTTTATCTTCCCCGGCACGAGCTTGTGCCGGCGCGAGAGCATTTTGAGCGCGACGTAGCGCGCGGGCCGGCTGCCGGAATTGAAATGCTGATGAAACCAATTCTCGGGCGGGACCACGAGGGATCCGGGCCCCCACTGGAAGAGCTTTTTTTCTTCGCCTTCCGGCCACATGAAGGAATATCCGTGGCCGGAGAGGACCATCACGTGCGCGCCCGGCCCGTGCCGGTGCGCCTTCTTGTAGATGCCGACGGGAAACTCGGAGACGTGCGCGCCCATCGTGCTCTCGGCCATCTCGAAGAAGATCGTTCGGTTGCCCTTGCCGCGCTCGTGCCACGCGACCGGCTCGATGTTGACCGCATCGGCGACGAAATTGGTCTCCAGCACGCGGTCCTTGTAAAGCCGCCCGCGCCCGGCGAAGTATCCCTCTTCCCCTTTGAACCGGTCGGCGAAGATATACGGGTTCTTCATGACGAAGTCTTCGCAGTGGAATAGATTAAAGACGAGCGGCGCGGACGTGACCGCGATGAAGCGCGCTTCGCGGTCGCCCTGGCCGTTGAAATGCTGATAGTACGCGTTCAGCGGAACCGCGAATAGGCTTCCCTTTTGCCACTCGAAGCTCTGCTTCTGGCCGTTCTCTTGCCACATCGTCGTCGCGCCGCGGCCCTCGAGAATGTAGACCAGCTCTTCGAAGAGGTGCCGTTGCGGGCGCAGGCTCTTTCCCGGCAGGATACTGCAGACGTAGGCGTCGTCGAGATAGCCCGTCCCTTCAAGGTTGATGAAGACGCCGTTGCCGCCCATGCGCTCCCACCATTTGAGCGGCACATCGTAGACGTTCTCGACGCCGAAGCCCTTGACGACGTCGATGCCCTGCGACGCCGCCCAATGGTCGTACGGCGTGTCCATCCGTTCGGCGGCGGAATCGATCCTTTCGAATCCCGGCGTGCTGCTGGCTTCCATAGCTCCCCTCTCATTTATAAACTGAATCGATAAAACCGTTCTTCTCTAGCTCGTCCACGATCGAGAAATCGACCAGCCGCTCGGCCTTGAGGTCGAGCTTCTTGCCGCCTAGGCCGGCATCGATCACCGCCTGCACGCCTTTGAGCGACGGCCGCGGCACGCGCTCGATGCCCGACGCGTATTCGCGCCAGGTCGCCTCGATCATCTGCCGGTCCTGGAGCTGGGCGAATTTGGCGATCACCTTCTCGCTGAACTCCTTGTCGGTTTTGTAGCGGCGCATGCCGCGGATGAACGCGCGCATGAAACGGACCGCGAACGCCCGCTTCTGCCCGAGATAGGATCGCGTCGTGATGACCGCGCCCGTGTTCTCGTCCATCGGCAGATCGACCAGCTCTCGCATGCCGGCTTGGATCGCCTTAAGGTTGAACGGGAACGACATGCGCTGCGCGTAAATCTTGCCGCCGATCATGGCGGCGAGCCCCTCGGGCTGGCCGCCGGTCTGGACGATGGAGACGTCCTTATTCGGGTCGAGGCCGTTTTTTTCCAGCACTGTGCGCAGCACGAAGTCCGACGTCGAGCCGAACGTCGTGATGCCGAGCGGCTTGCCCTTCAAGTCGCGCACGTTCTTGATCTCGGGCCGCGCCATCACATAATGGCGATTGGTCCGGCTGATCGCCCCAATTATCACCGCGTCTGCGCCCTGCGCCACGGCCGGGACCATCGCCGGCTCGCCCGCGTGGATCAACTGGCCGCTGCCGCCGATGAGCGCGGCGACGATGCGCGTGCTGCCGCCGACGCGCACCAGCTCGATCGAGATTCCCTCCTCATCGAAATACTTCGCCTCCTTCGCGATCACCGGCGTCGCCCAGCTGCCTGCCGGGCTCGGGTAGAGGAACGTGATCCGCTCCTGGGCGAAGGCGCAACCGACGAGCAGAACGCCGAGAAAACATGCGCATGTAAAAATTCGAATCATCGCGAAAACGTCTATCCGCTCGCCGTCGGTGTTGTCAAGCAACCGCGTCTTGACAAGCGAGCGGCAGGACGGGATATCTTGTGCGGAAGCTATAGGCCGAAGGAGATCTAGAACCATGAACAAATTGCGACCGCTGATGCTCGCCGCGGCGCTCGTCATCGCCGCCGGCTGGACGCAATCCGCGCTGGGCCAACCGAAGGAGATCGTCGAGGGCGCGAAAAAAGAAGGCCGCGTCGTTTTCTACACATCGCTCACGCTTCAGGAGATCGATCAGGTCGCCGCCCCGTTCATGAAAAAATATCCGTTCGTGAAGGTCGATCCGTTCCGCGGCAACTCGGAGCAGCTTTTGCAGAAGATCGCGATCGAGGCGCGCGCCGGCCGGCCGCAGCACGACGTCGCGCAGTTCGACGCCTTCGAGGAGTGGCAGCTCCAGAAGCTCGGCTTGCTGGAAAACTATAAATCCCCCGAGGCCAAGAATTATCCCGCCGGCTACAAGGACGCCGACGGCGCCTGGACCGCGATGTACTTGAACTACATCGTGCTCGGCTACAACTCCAAAACCGTCAAGGACGCCGAGCTGCCGAAAAAATGGGAGGACCTTCTCCAGCCGCGCTGGAAGGGCAGCAAGTTTGCCATGGACCGGGACGAAGGCGTCTGGTACGGCGGGCTAAGCGAGTATTGGGGCGCGGAGCGCGCCGATAAATTCATGAAAGCTCTGGCGGCGCAGGACCCGACCATGCGCAAGGGGCATACGCTGATCGCGACGCTGATGTCGAGCGGCGAGTTTCCGCTGGGCCTCGTTTACGCGCACCGCATCGAGGAAATGAAGACCAAGGGCGAGCCGGTCGATTGGACACCGCTCGACCCGATCATCGTCACGCCGAATCTCCTCGCGATGGGGAAAAACACCGCCCATCCGAACGCGTCAAAGCTCTTCATCGATTTCCTGCTTTCAGTCGAAGGCCAGACGATCCTGCAAAAGCAGCAGCACCGCACGCCGGCGAACCCCGACCTGCCGCCGCTGTCGCCGAAGATGGATCCAAAGAAGCTCAAGCTCGTGGTGGCCGACAAGCGCGTGGCGGACCAGCACGAAAAATTCGCCAAAACCTTTTATGCGCTTTTCGTCGAGGGAAAACCCCAGCAATGAGCGGATCGGCTGAAGCGGCGAGGAAATTCATCGCGGCGCTCAACCGCGGCGAAGCGCTGCGCGACGAATTCATTTATTATCAGGACTGGGACGACTACACGGCCTTTCCCGATCCCTTTCCGCGCCGCGCGTTCGAGTTCGAAGAAGTCGAGGAGACGATCAGTCGTTATCCGAACGCGGAGCGGCCGAACGAGCTCTACCGCTGGGACGTTCACGGCCGGCTGCTGACGCCGGCGAAGGAATCGCTCCCGGGCGTCGCGATCGTCATGATTCACGGCGGCGCGGCGAACGAATGCGAATTTTTATTTACGCCCGACGGACCGCAAGGATTCGCCGACATGACGGTAGTCTCACCCGGCACCTTTCGCCTCGGCGTCGCGCAGCACATCGCGTCGCTGGGAATTCCCGTGCTGGCGGTGTCGCTGCCCGGTCATTTCAGCCGCAATCCATGGCCGCCTATTGCCGAGCGGCGACCGGAGTTCGTCATCGGCGAAGTCCCGTCGGAGCGCGAGCTCAATAACCGTCTGGCGGTCTATACATTCCGCATGTGCCTCGAAGCGGTGAAAAGACTCATCGAGACGCATCTGCCCCGGCACGATCTATACATCTGGGGACATTCGACCGGCGGCGAATATTTTTACTTGATGGAGCAGTACGGCCTCAAGAACCGCCTGCTCGGCGGCCTCGGCTTCGGCACCGGCATGCCCGCATGGCTGAGAAAAGAATGGGACCTCGCGGCTGACGAGAAGCCGCCGGAGGAGCGCGCGGCGAGGTTCGCTGCCGTCGTCGGACTCAGCCGGCGAAGTCCGCGAGGCTATGTGAAAAGCGGTTATGTCGGTCCCAACCAGCCCTGGGGCAGCGTCGAGCGCTGGTTCGAGCTCGAGAACCATCGCCGGCCGCAGTTCAAGCCCTATCTCCAGGACATCGAGCACAGCGCGCACGACGTCCTGCTCGACGAGGTGCGGAAAATATCGCGCCTGCCGGACGAGGAGCTGTTCATCACCTTCAAGGCCGACTTGAAGCGCCTCCGCGGCAAGCGGGTGTTTCACATCGTCGGCGAATTCGACAGAGGACACTGGGGCGACGGCGCCGAAAAAGGGCTCGGGTTCCGCCGCGAGGTCTTCGCGCTGAGGCGCTTCGCCGAGCATGCCGCGGCTGTGCGCCTGGCGGTCGTGCCGCGGCTTACGCACTACGGCCATGTGGAGTCGCACAACGAGCGGCTGGCGAATTTGATGGTCACCGCGATGCGAGACTATTTTCCGGTCGGATGATGAAGATACTTCGGCAAATATTCTGTGCGGCGCTGCTCGCCGCTACGTTGCTCGCCCAACCGGTTTCCGCCGAGACGCTCCGCATCGCTTACACCTCGATCGGAATTATTTTCGCGCCGCTCTGGACGACGCAGGCGGCCGGACTCTTCAAGAAATACGGCCTCGACGTCGAGCTGCTTTACATCGGCGGCGGGCCGCCGTCCCTGCAAGCGCTGCTCGCCGGCGATGTGAAGATCTCCTTCACGGCGGCCGGCGCCGCGGTCGCGGCGAATCTCGCCGGCTCGGACGTCGTGCTTCTCGGCACGACCTGCGACACGCTGCCGTTCGAGATTTGGGCCGCGCCGTCGATCCGCACACCCGAAGCGCTCAAAGGCACGCGAATGGGCGTGACGCGCATCGGATCGACGTCGGACTTCGTGGGCCGCTACGTGCTGAAGAAATGGGGCCTCAAGCCCGGCGCCGATGTGACGCTGGTTCAGACAGGCGCGGGGCCGGAAGTTTTCGCCGCACTCAAAAGCGGCGCGATTCAAAGCGGCGTGATGAGCGTGGGACCGTATACGACGGAAGTGGAGAAGGACGGCTTCGTCAGGCTGGCGGACGTCGGAACGATCGGGCTGCCCTACCCGTTCGGCCCCTACGCGACGACGCGCTCGTTCATCCGCGCGCAGCCCGAAACGGTGAGCCGCTTCATGCACGCCTACGTCGAAGGCATTCACCGCTTCAAGACCGATCGCCGCTTGGCGCTGGCGACGCTCGAGAAGCAGACCCGAATCAAGACCACGCCCGCGACCGAGCGCACCTACGACGTCTACGCGCAGCGCTACATCAAGCGCGTTCCCGAAGCAACGAACGAAGGCATCCAGACGATTTTGGAAGAAGTGAGCGCGACGCGGCCGCTGCCGGCCGGCGTGACTCCGCAGCGCTTCGTCGAGCCGCGCTTCATCAACGAGATCGTGTCGAGCGGCTTCGCCGACGGATTGTACCAGAAGCGCTAGCTAGCGCTTTTGCACCTGGAGGTTGTTGACCACGCGCTTGACGCCGCCGACCTGCGCCGCGAGCTGCTCTGCGCGCGCGCTCTCCTGATCGCTGGCGACGACGCCGTTGAGCGAGACGACGCCGCCTACCGTGTCGACGTCGATGCGCGTGACCGTCGACCCTTTGCCGGCGGTCGCGAGTTTTCTGTTGACGGCCGCCGTAATATTGGTGTCGTCGATTTTTTGTCCGAGCGATCCCCCTGATGCGCAGCCGGGAATCGTCGTGAGAACGAGCATAACAACTGCTAACGGAAGCATCGCACTCATAAGCCGATCGGACTCGAAATTCGACGCGATTAATGCCATATGGAAAACGTCCTCGCAATCGGGTCCATACCCTAACGAAAGGAAGTAGCCGACGTGAAAAAGATCAAAGAACAGCACGTGCCGTACAACACCGGATGGTCCGGCGAGATGAAACAGGGACAAGTGCTTCGCATCACCGCAACCACCACCGTCGACTTCATCTGCCTGAAAAAGGAAAATTTAAAGGAGCGCTTCGACCAGGCGCGCACCAAGGTTTACAACGGCAAGCTTTTCATCTCGAAGGGCGACAAGCTCATGGGGCGCAACAACCAGCACATGATGACCGTCGTCGACGATAAGGCGGGCGAGGTCACGCACGACCTGCAAAAAGGCATGTGCAGCGGCTATCGCTTCCAGCTGGCGAAAAAAGAAGGACGGCTGCGCGAATACTATCACCGCGACTTCAAAGACGAAGAGATTCCCGACCACGGCTGCTACGAAAACTTGACTAACGCGCTCAAGTCCTACGGCATCGCGCCGGAGGACATCCCGAACCCGTGGAACCTGAACCAACACATGATCATCGACGGCAAGACCGGCAAGATGGAGCACACGACAGTCCGCGCCAAGCCCGGCAGCTACGTCGACCTCCGCGCCGAGATGAATCTCGTCGTCGCGCTGAGCGCCTGTCCCGATATGCCGGTCGGCGGCAAGCCTGTCGACGTGTTGATTTACGAACCTTAGCGCGGCGAATCGACTTCTGCGATTTTTCGGAGGTCATTATGGGCGAGACAAAATTTAATGTCGGCGGCGTGCTTTTAGAACGGCCGTTCAAGATCCGCCGCCTCGGCCATTTCGGCTTCAACCTAACGAATATGGACGAGGGCATCCGCTTTTACCGTGACCTGCTCGGTTTTCGCGTCTCCGACGTGATGGATTATTCCCGGCGCGCGAAAAGCCCCGATCAGCTCGCGGGCTTGGGCGATGCGCACGGCTATTTCACGCGCTACGGCGGCGACCATCACGCGATGGTGCTTTTCCCCAAGCGCGTGCGCGATGCGCTCGGCCGCGCCGAGAAGCCCGGCGTCACGATCAATCAGATCACCTGGCAGGTCGGCAGCCTCGCCGAAGTCGGCGGCGCGATTCGCTGGTTCGAGGATAAAAAAATAAAGATCCAGCGCTCCGGGCGCGACATGCCGGGCTCGAACTGGCACACGTATCTGTTCGACCCCGACGGCCACCAGAACGAGCTTTACTACGGCATCGAGCAGATCGGCTGGAACGGCCACAGCAAGCCGAAGCCGATGTACGACCGCGGCTTCGACGAAGCGCCGGCGCTGCCGCAGATGTCGGAGTTCGACGAAGTCCAGCAGGCGCTCAAGCGCGAAATCGACGTTACCTCGGGCTACCGCCACGTCGACAGCCTGCCCGCGACGTACGATGTCGACGGCGTCTTGCTGCCGCGGCCGTTCAAGATCGTGCGCCTCGGCGCTGTCGAGTTATTCGTTAACGAATTGGCATCGGCCGAAAAGTTTTACCGCGACACGCTGGGCTTCACGCTCACCGAAGAAGTCGAGTGGCGCGGGCACCGCTGTCTCTATTTCCGCGCCAATACCGAGCACCATTCGCTCGCGCTCTACCCGATCGCGCTGCGCGAAGCGCTCGGCTTGAGCCCGCACACGTCGTCGATGTCGCTCGGGCTCCAGCTCGCGAACTACCGGCAGCTGCGCGACGCGGTCAACTTTTTCAAACAGCGCGGCGCCCGCTTCGCGGAGATCCCGCCGGAGCTTTATCCCGGCGTCGACTACGCCGCGCACGTGCTCGATCCGGACGGGCACTGCATCAAGCTCTACTACTACATGGAGCAGGTCGGCTGGGACGGGAAGCCGCGGCCGAAAGAGCTCAGGCGCAAAGTCGATCACAAACAATGGCCCGAGACGGTCGAGCCGCTGCCCGACACCTACGAAGGCGAGCCGTTTCTCGGCCCATGGGGATGAGGTGCCGCAATGACGTCGAAGATCACGTTTCCGTCCGACGGACTCGAATTGGCCGGCATCGTGCAAGCGCCGGAAGGCTTGCGGCCGGGCGAGCGGCGACCGGCGTTCCTCGTACTGCACGGCTTCGGCGGCAACAAGGACGGCCGCGGCCAGACCGTCATCGCGGAGCAGCTCGCCGCCTGGGGCTACGTCACGATGCGTTTCGATTTCCGCGGCTGCGGCGAGAGCGGCGGCGAGCGAGCGCGCATCCTCTGTCTCGATCAAGTGAAGGACACGTCCAACGCGATCAGCTACATGGCGGCGCGGCCCGAAGTCGATCCGCGGCGCATTGCGCTTGTCGGCAGCAGCTTCGGCGCCGCGGTCTCGATCTACACCGGCGGCGTCGACGAGCGCGCCGCCGCCGTGATTTCATCCGGCGGCTGGGGCGACGGCGAGCGAAAATTCCGCCGCCAGCACCCGGGCGCCG
>DATFWH010000246.1:0-7229 GCA_035259465.1 Binatia bacterium | reverse complement strand
CGCTAAGAAGTTTAAGAGGCGGGAAAACAGCTGAGAGGGGGCAGGTAAATGAGCGGGAAAAAAATCAAAGTCGCGATTTTAGGCGTAGGGAACTGCGCGTCCTCGCTGGTTCAGGGTGTGGAGTTTTACAAAGAAGCGCGGGACGACGCTTTCGTGCCGGGGCTGATGCATGTGAACTTGGGCGGCTACCACGTTCGCGAAATCGAATTCAGCGCCGCCTTCGATATCGACGCGAACAAGGTCGGCAAGGATTTGTCCGAAGCGATCTTCACCGCGCCCAACAACACCTACAAATTTTCCGGCGTCCCGCGTCTGGGCGTGCCGGTGCGCCGCGGTATGACGCATGACGGCCTCGGCAAATACCTTTCTGAGCTCATCCGCAAAGCGCCGGGCACGACCGATGACGTGAGCGGCATTCTCAAATCGACCAAGACCGACGTCGTGGTCTCGTACCTCCCCGTCGGATCGGAGATGGCGACCAAATGGTACGTCGAGCAGGTGCTCGATGCCGGCTGCGCGTTCGTCAACTGCATTCCCGTTTTCATCGCGTCGCAGCCCTACTGGCGGCGGCGCTTCAAAAGCCGCGGCGTGCCGATCATCGGCGACGACATCAAGTCACAGCTCGGCGCCACGATCACGCACCGCGTCCTCACGCACCTGTTCCGCGACCGCGGCGTGCGCCTCGACCGCACGTATCAGCTGAATTTCGGCGGCAATACGGATTTTTTGAACATGCTGGAGCGCGAGCGGCTCGCGTCGAAAAAAATCTCGAAGACCAATTCGGTGTTGAGCCAGCTCGATTACCCGATGACGCCCGCGAACGCGCATGTCGGCCCGAGCGACTACGTCCCGTGGCTGGAGGACCGCAAGTGGTGCTACATCCGCATGGAGGGCACGACGTTCGGCAACGTCCCGCTCAACTGCGAGGTGAAGCTCGAGGTGTGGGATTCGCCCAACTCGGCCGGCGTCGTCATCGACGCCGTGCGCTGCGCAAAGCTCGCGCTCGACCGCGGCATCGGCGGCGCGATTATCGGACCGTCGAGCTATTTCATGAAGTCGCCGCCCCAGCAATTCAACGACCACGAGGCGCGCCTGCTCACGGAAGCGTTCATCAGTGACGAAGAGCCGGCCAGAAAGACGGCGACGAAAATCGGCCGGGCGAGGGCGTGAAAAATTTTTCAAAGGTTCCCGAAAGGCTTCGCGTCTTTCGGAAATTCCCTGAATGGAGGAGCGGTGTTCGAACCTCGATCGATAATCGATGATCAGGCGAAGGAAACAAAGCCGCGGCCGCGCCTCGGCTTTCTCGGCGTCGGCTGGATCGGCCGGCACCGGCTGAAATCCATCGCCGACGCGCGCCGCGCCGAGATCGTCGGCCTCGCCGACTTGAATCCGGGCGTGGTCGCGGCCGCGGCGCTCGAAGTGCCCGGCGCCGATGCGCGCGAATCGCTCCAACAGCTTCTGTGCATGGATCTCGACGGCATCGTGATCGCGACGCCGACCGCGCTTCACGCCGAGCAGGCGGTCGCGGCGCTCGACGCGAAGATGGCGGTCTTCTGCCAAAAACCGCTCGGCCGCAACGAGGAAGAGACGCGGAGCGTCATCGATGCGGCGCATCGCGCCGACCGCCTGCTGGGGGTCGACATGTCGTACCGCTTCGTCCAGGGCGTCCGGGCGATCAAAGAGCGCATCGACGCCGGCGCGATCGGCGACGTTTACGCGATGGATCTCAAGTTTCATAACGCTTACGGCCCCGACAAGCCGTGGTACTACGATCCGAAGCTCTCCGGCGGCGGCTGCGTCATCGATCTCGGTATTCACCTCGTCGACATGGCGCTCTGGACGACGGGCGCGAACGTCACCGGGGTTTCGGCCCGCCTCTATGCGCAGGGCAAGTCGATCCGCCCGGAAGAGCGCCGGCTGGAAGACTACGCGACCGCGCGAATCGACCTCGACAGCGGCGCGACGGCTAATCTCGCCTGCTCCTGGCATCTCAACGCCGGCGCGGACGCGGTCATCGCCGCCTCGTTTTACGGCACCAAAGGCGGTCTCGCGTTTAGAAACGTGAACGGCTCGTTCTACGATTTCATCGCCGAAGAGTTCATCGGCACGGAGCGGAGAACGATCGCCGAGCCGCCCGACGGCTGGGGCGGGCGCGCCGTCGTCGACTGGGCGGCGCACCTCGGCGAGAGCCCGGCGTTCGATCCCGCGATCGAGAGCGCCGCCGCGGTCGCGCGCGTCATCGACGCGATCTACCAGAGGAGCGAATGAGCATTGCCGCCGGCCGGCCGCCGCGCAGCGCGCCGCGGGGCCGGAGGGCTATGCGCTGGAGTTGTTGAGGGCGTGGGCGCGAGGCCGGCTGGTAAGGCGCTTGATCTCTTCCCGCAGCCTTTTATTTCGATCCAGCAGAACTTTGTTATTCTTCACCAGCCAGCGCATCGCTTCCACGGCCTTTTCCGCGCTTTCGAACGCTTTCACCCAAGGCTTCGCTATCGGCGGAACAGATACGCTTTTCATTTTCGCTTAACCTCTAGAAAATTTTTTACGCCGCGTCGGTCAGCGGCGAGCCGCTCTGCCACGCGAGCTCATGGTACTTGCCCTTCGCCGCGACGAGCTCGTCGTGCGTGCCCATCTCGGCGATGCGGCCGCCGTCGAGCACGCAGATGAGATCGCAATCGCGGATCCCGTTGATCTTGTGGCTCACCAGCACGATCGTGCGCTTGCCTTTGAGCCGCGCGAGCGTCTCGGTCAAATGATTCTCGTGAAGCGCGTCCTGCGCGCTCGTCGGCTCGTCGAGGACGAGGATCGGCGCCTCGGTCAGAAGCGCGCGCGCTACCGCGAGGCGCTGGCGCTGGCCGCCGGAGAGGTTCTGCCCGCCCTCGGCAAG
The DNA here is from genome assembly GCA_035259465.1 of Binatia bacterium. Taxonomy (GTDB): domain Bacteria; phylum Desulfobacterota; class Binatia; order UBA9968; family UBA9968; genus JAJPJQ01. The sequence goes on along the minus strand of DATFWH010000246.1, from coordinate 4,345 downwards.
CATCGTGTCGTAGCCGCGCGGCAGCTCGGCGATGAAGCGGTCGGCGCCGGCCAGGCGCGCCGCCCGGCGGATCTCCGCCGGCGCCGCCTCGGGGCGGCCGTAGGCGATGTTCTCGTAGATGCTCGTCGGCAGGATGATCGTATCCTGCAGCGCCAGCGCGATGTGGCGCCGGAGGTCTTTCAGGCGCACTTTCTTGATGTCGCGGCCGTCCAGCGTGACGCGGCCGGCGCACGGATCGTAGAAGCGCGGCACGAGATTCAGCAGCGTGCTCTTGCCCGCGCCGCTCGAGCCCACGAAGCCGACGCTCGTGCCGGGCGGAATCGTTACGTCGATGTCGCTCAGCACCGGCTTGCCCGCGACGTATTGAAAATGCACGCTCTCGAAGCGGAGCGCGCGCGGCTTGCGCCGCAGGCGGAGCGCGTCGGGCGCGTCGGCGACGAGCGTATTCTTATCGAGCTCCTCGAAAATGCGCCGCGTCGCGACCAGGCCGCCCTGGAGATTCATGCCGGCGCCCGTCAGCTGGCACAGCGGATCGTACATCATGCCCAGGTAGCTCATGAAGACCATCAGCTCGCCGGGCGTCAGCACGTGCGTATACACGAGCCAGCCGCCGTAGCCGAGAATCAGCGCGCCGCCGGAGCCCAGGATCGCGCCGAGGCTCAGCGCGTAGCCGACTTCCTGGCGAGTCATGCCGAGCCAGGAGTGGACGCAGCGCTCGGCCGCGGAGCCGAAGCGCGACAGCTCATGGTCCTCGCGGCAGAACGCCTGGGTCAGGCCGACCGCCGACATCGAGCGGTGCGCCGCGCTCAGAAAATCGCTCTCGGCTTCCTTCGCCTCCGTCGATTTCCGGTTGAAGCGCCGGCCGAAAATGATGTTGACGAGCATGAGCGGCGGCACGACCAGCAGCGCCGCGATCGTCAGCGGCACGCTGCGCGCGAATAGAATGGACAGGATGATCGCGATCGTGACGACGGCGAAGCTCACGCTGATTAGAACGCCCAGGACCATCTGGCAGCCGAGCGTGTCGCTCGTGAGGCGAAAAACGGAATCTCCCATCGGCCGGGCGCGGTGATACGAGAGATGCATCTGCTGCAGCTTGCGGAAGAAATCATGCCGCAGGCGGAGCACGCCGTTGTAGTTGATGCGCGCGCCGAGAAGCTTTTTGACGACGCCGATAAGCTCCTGCACGAGACGAAGCCCGAGCGCGATCGCCGCCAGGCCGACGATCTGCATCAACGGCTCATGCGGCAGCCAGGCGAGAAAGAGACGGTGAATGTAGTCGTGGCGCGCCGGCGAGCGGACCAGCGTGTCGACGAGGACGGCGAGCGGCCACGCCTGGAGGATGCTGATCAGGACCGAGATCGTCATCAATGCCACCAGGAAAACGATCGCTTTGGTGTCGTCGCGGAAATAAGACAGGCAGCGGAGCACGTGCCGGCGGTCGGCCTTGCTGCCGAAGCAAAAAAATAAATGAAGAGCCTTTTGAAGCATGCACTTACACCTCACGATGAAATTCCGAACGCTGCGAAGCTGTTGGGGTGAAGGTCGAAATCGGAAATGGACCTTCGGCGTTTCTGGCGATGTATCGTGAGGTTAGTAAATGCTATTCACGAATACAAGGTAAATACCTGAGGTGAGTTACTAAACCTTTGAGGGAATCCCCTAATCGGATTAAGCGCATAGGGTAAAAAAAAGCGGCCGGGAATACCGGCCGCTTTTAAAGCTTTGAGAATTAGAGCGTCGGTCGTTTATCTTTCTTTCTCTTTCGATTTGCCGATGCGCTCTTGCTTTTACCGCTCCGGCTTTTGGTTTGCCTCTCTTCCCGCTCGGGCTCGCCGCCGTCGCCGTACATCGCATCGGCTTCGTTGAGCATCATCGTTTGGAGCCAGCCGCGCACGTTCTCCAGGTGCTCCTGCTCGGCGTCGAGCGCCCTTTCGAACTCTTCTTCGAGATCGTCGCGTCCGAGGATCGCCGCAAGCGTGATCAGCATCTGCCAGCCGTCGTTATCGGCGAGCTCCGCGTTGAGCATCGCCTGGAGCGTCTGCGCCATCGTCGTGCGCGGATCGCTCACGACCTGGAGAATCCCCTGCGACAGCACGCCGGCGATGTCGGCCGAGGGCGTCGGCACGGTCGCGTCGCCGCCCATCTCGGTGATGACCCGCTGGAGCATCTTGAAATGCTCCATCTCCTCGTCGTGAATCCGGCCGAGGTGGGCGAGCGAAGGCCCGCCGTAGGTTTCGCCGAACTGCTCGCATTTTCGTATCAGGGCTTCGTACAGGCGCGTTCCCTGACGCTCGAAGGCCAGGCGCTCGCCCAGCTTATCGAGCACGCTTTTTTCCTTCATCGGATTGAGACTCATGTTGTCGTCCTTTCTCCGAGAATTTTATTTGACAGCTGGGATGCCCTGGCAATCAAGTCTCTTAATTCACCGTAGCCGATGACACTTTGCCAGCAACTCCGTTCGATGCCGGAGCGGCGTAACGAAAATCGTTCAATTGTATAGGGATAAGCAGAGTTCAGGCATTTGTTCTTCGAAGCTAGCGCCGGGCGCAACGGCTGAATACTCGGGAGAATTCCGGCATCGCGCGCCGGATTTCATGGAAGGACGTTTCGTTCAATCGAGAGCACGCCGCCGGGCGGCGGCGCTATTTCGCGCCGGTTAACGTCGCGTAAAATCCCGCGAGGCCGCTCAAGATGTATTGGACGGCGAGCGCCGCGAGGATAATACCGAGCACGCGCGTGATGATATGGACCTTTCCCTGGCCGAGGCGCGCCATGACGCTGTCGCCGGCGGCGAGCACGCCCCATGAGATCGCGTAAACCGCGGCGATGACGGCGGCGAAGAGCCCTATGCGCGCGAGATCGCCGCGCGCCTGGTTGGTGAGGAGAAGCACGCTCGTGATCGCGCCGGGGCCCGAGAGCAGCGGAATCGCGAGCGGAAAGATCGCGATGTCCTCGCCGGCGGCGCGCTCCTCGCTGCGCTCCGGCGCCTGGAGCCGGGTGCGCTGGCCGAAGAGCATCGGCACCGACGCGATGAAGAGCAGCACGCCGCCGCTGATCGCAAACGCGTCGACCGTCACGCCCAAATAGGTCAATAAAAATCCGCCGCCCACGAGAAAAAAATCGTCACGCCGAACGCGACGGCGACCGCGCGCGAGAGGATCGCGCGCTTTTGACCGGCGTCGATCCCGGCCGTGAGGCCGACGAACATCGGCGCGACGCCGAGCGGATCCACCACGACGAAGAGCGTCACGAACGCACGGAGACCGAATTGAAGCAGGCCTTCCTCCACCAAAAGCAGCATATGAAAGGATCGCTCCGATCATTATCGGGTAAAAACCTAAGACCAAATTAGGGTAAACACCTGACAAAAAATGCGCTTTACGGTGCAGTTTTGTCCCTATCTAGTCTGGCTTGATAGAATTATTTGATCGAAAAACTCTGAAACTCTAATGACTTAAGTCTTATTGGGCAATCAGTGAACAACGAACGCAAAAATGGGAACGTTCTTTGCTTCATCCCAAAGCGACCCGCCTTCATGACCTATCGCTGGTGTCGGGCGGACAACGCATCTTGGTTTCACAGCCAAGCATCATCACAAACGGTACGCGCCGCGCAGGCGGCAAGGAGAAGAGCGATCATATTCAAATGCAAATGGCATTTCCTCGCCGCCGCGGTCGTTACTGCGGCGATGGAATTTTTCTGCCCCGCGCGCGCGCTCGCCGTCCCTGCAACGCTCCTCGACGACGCGTACACGTCGGCCGAAAAACCGACGGGCAAATACGGTTCGCAGGCGACGATCGTAGTCAGCTCGAAGACTACGGGATATATTCAATTCGATCTCTCGACGCTTCCCGCCGGCACGCAGGCCGCCGACGTAGCGAAAGCCAGCCTTACCTTGTTCGTCTCCGCCGGCTCCGTTAAGACTCCCGGGTCATTCTCGGTGCAAGCCGTCGCCGGCGCGTGGGACGAGCTTACGCTCAATCAAGCGAATGCCCCCGCGATCGGCGCGACAGTCGCCGGCAACATTCCGGTTGCGGCGACCGACGGAAACCAATTCATCGCGATCGACGTTACCAGCGCCGTGCAGCAATGGCTCGCCGGCACAATTTCGAATTACGGCTTCGCGCTGGTGGCAAACGGCGCGACGATGCTGTCGTTCGACGCCAAGGAAAGCGGCACGACCGGCCACAACGCGCAATTGGAAATTACGCTCGTCGGCGGGTCCACCTCCGGCGCCGGCCCGACGGGGCCGACAGGTCCGACCGGACCGACCGGCGCGACAGGCCCCACAGGAGCTACCGGATCGGCAGGAGCCGCGGGCACCACCGGCGCGGCGGGCGCG
>DATFWH010000245.1:0-15207 GCA_035259465.1 Binatia bacterium | reverse complement strand
GTCGGTGATCTTCACGGGATCTCAGCGGAAATACTTGTGGTACTCGTTGTTGTAGCGGTTGTAGTCCTCGGCCGACGCCGGCTTGACGACGAGGAGCTTGCGCCCCTCGATGAGGCGCGGCGGGTCGGGCAGCACGTCCTTCCGGGCCGAGACGCGGCTTGAACTCCGCATGACCTTCTGCCCTTCCTGCGAGAGCACAAAGTCGATGAAAAGCTTCCCGGCGGCGGGATGCGGCTGCTTGGCGGTGACGCCGATCACGATCGAATAGACGAAGTGCGGATCGAGCGCGACCCATTCGATCGGCGCGCCGACCTTTTTATATTCCTCGACGCTGGTCGGGTACTGCGAGACGACCAGCGGGAACTCGCCCGCGACGAGCAGCTGGCCGGTGATCGTGTTGCCGTCGCGCGCCTGGACGTCCTGTCGGCTCAGTGCCTCCATGAACTTCTTGGCTTTTTCCTCGCCCATCATCTGCAGCATCGCGACGTACCACTCGGTCTTGTTGAGGTCCATGCCCATCTTGCCCTTCCACTTGGGCTGGAGCAGCTCGTCGTAGCTCTTCGGCACCTCGGCGGGCTTCACCATGCGCGTGTTGTAGGCCATGGTCATGGCGTTGATGTAGGCCGCGGTCCAGTAGCCTTCCTTGTCCTTGAACGCGTCGCCGTAGACGCCGCGCTCGGGCGAGGCGTATTTGCCGATCAGCCCGCGCTGTATGAGCGTCGTCATGGGAAAGATGCTCGACTGATACACGTCGGGCAGGTACTGGCCGGCCTTGACCTCGGTCAGATAGCGCGCGAGGAGCTTATCCTTGCCGGCGCGGAAATATTCGAACTGGATGAAGGGATATTTTTTCTCGAACGCCGCCTTGAAGGCGTTGGCGTCCGGCGCCGAATAGGCGGCGTAGACGACGACCTTGCCTTCCTTCTTGGCCTCCTCGATCAGCTTGGGGTCCGGGTTCGTCTGCGCATGCAGCAGCGACGGGAGCAGCAAGCCCGCGCACAGGAATAGTCGGATCATATGGCGCAGGCTCATCGTGCGAGCTTCCATGTTTTGCCGGGGATCGTCTCGCCGTCGACGTTGATGTATTCGGTCGAGTCGTCCGAGCGCGTGCGGCCGTCGGCCTCGATGCGCGTGACCTTCGGCTTTCCCTTGCGCGCCGAGAAGCGCAGCAGCACGAGCGGCCCGCTGCCGCTGTTCGCGAACCAATAGTACCAGCCTTCGGGCAGCATGATGCCCTGGCCCTTTTTCAAAACGGTCGGCTTCTCGTCCTTGTCGTAGAACGTCGCCTCGCCGTCCATGACCACGAACGTGTGGTCCTCGCCGGGATGCGTGTGCAGCTTGTTCTTTCTCCCCGGCGTGTAGTAGTTGAGTCCGACCGAGACGAGCTCGGTGCGCGAGAGCGGCATGTGGCTGCGGCCGCCGGTCAGGTCCGGCGTCGCCAATTCAAAGACGTGCGCGTCCATAGAATGCCTCCTTGGTTACGGTCCGTTTCGTCAATTAGATGAAGCACCGCCCGCTGTCAAGCAAGCCGTTGCGCACGCCCGGCGAGCTGTGATTATAGAAATGAAAAAGGAGAGCATCCCATGCCCAACATCGGCTTCTGCATGGTCAACCCGCAGCCCGAGATCGGTCCGGGCCACGTCGTCAACGTCGCGCGCAAGTGCGAGGAGATCGGGCTCCATTCTATGTGGGCCCTCGACCGCGTCGTCTACGACAATCTCGAGCCGCTCACGCTGCTGACCGCCGCGGCGGCGTCGACCTCGAAGATCCGCCTCGGCACGTCGGTTTTGCTCGCGGCGCTTAGACCGCCGGCGAATCTCGCGAAGATCGTCGCCACGCTCGATTTCATCTCCAACGGCCGCGTCACGCTCGGCGTCGGCTTCGGCAGCCGCGAGAACGACTTCACCTCGACCGGCGCGCCGTGGGAGCACCGCGGCAGCCGCGCCGAAGAGCAGATCGCTCTGATGAAACGGTTATGGACCGAGGAGAAAGTCACGCACAAGGGAAAATATTTTAACCTGGAGAACGTGACGGTCGGCCCGCGGCCGGTGCAAAAGCCGCATCCGCCGATCTGGACCGGCGGCGGCGCGGAGGCCGTGCTCAAGCGCGCCGCGCGCATCGCGGACGGATTCATCTGCGGCAGCTCGTCGATCCCGGAATTTCCGAAGATTTGGGAGAAGATCGCCGGCTACGCCAAGGCCGAGGGCCGCGATCCCAACAAAATCGCCAAAGCAGGGCTTACGTTCATGGCGATCGACAACGACAAGCGGAAGGCGATCGCGGCGTGCGAGGCCTACTTGGTGCGCTATTACGGCCGGGTGAGATTGGACGTCGAGAAGACGTTCGTCGTCGGCCCGCCGGAGGCGTGCGCGGAGAAGATCCGCGCCGCGTTCAACAACGGCCTCGAGACGCTGATCGTCGGCGGCGTGATTCCCGATTTGCGGCAGCTCGATTTGCTGGGCGAGAAGGTCCTGCCGCTGGTGAAATAAAAACCGCCGCCCTGTACATATACAGGCGGCGTTTATGAGACAAGCGGCAAACGCGATCTACTGCTTCCCCATGCTCTTCGACCACTCGTAGTCGCGGTTCGTGAAGGCTTCGGCCGGCATGATCGACTTTACGCCGCGCTTGGCGAGCTCTTCCTCGAATTTTTTCCGGATGAACGGATCCTCGTCCGGGTACTCGATCTGGTCCTTCGCACGGTCCTCGATCTTCTCGGCGTGGCCGTGGAACTGCATCGGCGGATGGAGCGCGAGATAGCGCGCCGGGCCGCCGCCGGCGTTGAAGTGCTGGTGAAACCACTTGTTCGGCGGCACGAGCATGCTGCACTCGTGCCACGGGCAGACGATTTTTTCCTTTCCTTCCTCCCACATGATCGAATAGCCCTCGCCGGCCGGGATGACGATCGCGCGGCCGGGGCCGTGGCGGTGCGCCTTCTTATAGGTGAGCGGCGCGAACACCGACATGTGCGCCGAAACTTCGGAATTGGGGAACTGGATGTAGACGCTCTTGCCGCCGGCGCCGCGGCGCTCGTTGGCGTCCAGCTTCGACCACGCCTTCATGTCGGGGAAGAAGTTGCCGTACCAGTAGTAGCGTAGCCCCAGCGCCTCGTCGACCTGGTCCATATTGACCATCTTCGCCTCAGAGTAATACTCCTGCTGCTCGCTCATGTCGTCCGGCGTCGAGCGCGGGTTGTTGAAGAAATAGTCGGGGTCCGGCACCGCCGAGAGGCCGAGCGGCAGGTAGCTGTAGTGCAGCAGCCTGACCTGCTTGTCGCCCTGCATGTTGCTGAAGGTGTGGTGCATGCCGTGCGGGATCAGGAACATGCTGTGCTGCTGCCACTCGAAGCTCTTTTTTACGCTGCTGCCTTCGTACCAAACGGTCGTGAGGCCGCGGCCGTCGATCACGTAGACGACTTCGTCGAGCGCGAACTTGAGCGGCTTGGTGGTTTCGCCGGCGGGCACTTCGCTCAAGCGCGTCGAGCTCACGCCTTCCTGCCCCAAGAGCTGGATGAAAGCCGTATTTACTTTGCGCTCTTCCCACCAGCCGAGCTTCGCCGTGCGCAGGTCGTCGATGAAAAAGCCGGTGATGATCGGCACGCCGGTCGATTCCATCCAGTAGTCGTAGGTGAACTTCTTGCTCCACATCTGGCGCTGGGGCTTGAAGGATTTTTTCTCTGCCATGTCCGTTCTCCTTGTCAATCGAGCTTGGTGCCGGGAAACATCAGCGATTTTACCGTCACGGGAATGACTTCGGTGATGCCCATCGGCTCGCCGATGTCGATGTAGTCGAGGTCGCCGACCTCGATGCCGTCGATCGCGATGATCTCGCGGTCGAGCTTGAGCTCCTCTTTGAGAATGCCGCCGAGCGATTTCGCCACGTCGAGGTCGAGCGCGAGGTAGAGCGGCGCGCGGTCTTTGCCGGTCGCTGCGCAAACGGCGGCGACGCCTTCGGCGATCGCGCGGATCGTCTTGTAATCGAGTGTGCTCTCGAGCGAGAGCGAAAGAGCCATTCCTTCGCCCCAGGAGGTGAGGTCGAACTTCGCGAGCGATTGTTTCAGCGCCTCGAGCGCGGGCCGGTCCTCTTTGAGCGTCGCGCGGATGACCTTGAGCCCGTGCACCGGCAGCACGCTCGTATCCGAGATGTAGCTCGTGTTGCCGCTCGCCTGCACGGTGTACTCGCCGGCGCCGATGACGGTCGCGCGGATGCCCTCGGCGGGCTCGCGCACGAGGTCTTTTTTCGTAAGCGTCTTCAGATACTCGCGCATGTGCTTGCCGAGGATCGGGCCGACGTCGCCGTAGGAATTGCTGTCGCGGTCGTAAACGTGCTCGGAGACGCCGCCGGAAAAGACGATGTGGTCGATCTGCTGGAAGCCGCGGTAGTGCGTGAACGGCGGCGTCACCAGCAATTGCTTGGCGAGGGCGGATTTCGGCTCTCCTTCAATCAGCTCCGCGAGAACCTTCGCCATCAGGCCGGCGAACTCTTCCTTCTGCTTGTTGGTGATCTTCTTTCCGAGCGCGATCTTGTGTCCCAGCTCGCCCATGAGGATGTGCCCCGCGTCCTCGATGCGGGTGACCACGTCTTTCTCGTCGAAGGCAATGAGGCGTGCGCCGATGTTGATCGAGGCGGTCTGCGTCACCGCACCGTTCTCGACCAGCGAGAATTTGGTCGTGCCGCCGCCCATGTCGACGTTGAGCACGGTCTTCTGCTCGGCCTTCGAGAGGTCGACAGCGCCGCAGCCGTAGGCGGCGAGCAGCGCCTCGTGGTTGTGCCCCGCGGCGGCGCAGATGAACTTGCCGGAGAATTTCGCGAAGTATTCGACGATCGGCTGCGCGTTTTCCTTCTTCAGCGCTTCGCCGGTGATGATCACCGCGCCGGTGTCGATCTCGTCGGGGCGGAGTCCCGCCTTGTGATAGGCGTCCTCGATGAAGCGCTTGACCTTCTCGACGTCGATCGACGTGCCCGAGAGGTACGGCGTCAGCATGATGTTGGAGCGGAAGATGACGCGGCGGTCGGTGACTTTGAAGCGGCCCGAGAGCGACGCGCCTTCGCGGCGGAGCGTCAGCTGGGAGAAAACGAGGTGCGAAGTGGAAGAGCCGATGTCGATGCCCACGCTCTTCAGCGTGAACATCTCCAAACCTTCGATATCTTCGACTACAGCGTCGGGCGGTATCTCGAAATGCTCGTGGTCTTCGTCGAGGTCGTGCATTAAACTCCTTCGCTTATTGTTTCCCCATCGCCTTCGACCACTCGAAGTTTCGACTGGTGTACGCATCGGCGGGCATGAGCGAGGTGAGGCCGCGCTTGCTGAGCTCCTCCTCGAATTTCTTGCGGACAAACGGGTCTTCGTCGGGATATTCGATCTGGTCCTTGGCGCGGTCCTCGACCTTCTCCGCGTGGCCGTAGAACTGCATCGGCGAGTGGAGCGCGAGATAGCGCGCCGGCGTTCCGCCGGCGTTGAAGTGCTGGTGGAACCATTTGTTCGGCGGCACGAACATGCTGCACTCGTGCCACGGCACGACGACTTTTTCTTTGCCTTCTTCCCACATGATCGAGTAGCCCTCGCCGGCTGGGATGACGATCACGCGTCCCGGGCCATGGCGATGCGCCTTCTTATAGGTGCGCGAGTCGAACACCGACATGTGGGCGAAAACTTCGCAGTTGGGAAAGAGGATATAGACGCTCCGCCCGCCGGCGCCGCGCCGCGCGTTGGCGTCGAGCTTGTCCCATGCCCGCATGTCCGGGAAGAAGTTGCCGTACCAGTAGATGCGCCGGCCCTTCGGGTCGGCGCCTTCGGGCAGATGGACCGCCTTCGCCTCCGAGTAATAGGTCTCGTGGTCGGCGAGCTCGTTCGGGCTCTCGTATGGGCTGTTGAAGAAAAACTCGGGATCGGAGACCGCCGAGAGCGCGAGCGGCAGGTAGCTGTAATGGAGCAGCCGGACCGGCTTGTCGCCCTGCATGTTGCTGAATTGATGGTGCGTGCCGCGCGGCACGAGGAACATGCTGTGCTGCTGCCACTCGAAGCTCTTTTTGCCGCTATGCTCGTACCATATATTGGTGACGCCGCGGCCGGCTACGACGTAGACGACCTCGTCGAGGGCGAACTTGAACGGCTTGCTCGTCCCGCCGGGCGGGATCTCGCTCACGCGCGCCGAGGTGACGCCCTCCTGGCCGGCGAGCTGGATGAAGGCGCTCATGCACTGGCGCTCTTCCCACCAGCCGAGCTCGACGGTGCGCAGGTCCTGAATGAAATAGCCGCGGTGAATCGGGATGCCCGCGCTCTCCATCCAGTAATCGTAGGAGAAGAGCTTGCTCCACATTTGCCTCTTGGGCTTCGAGTCGGGATTAGCCATACTAATTTGTTATCTTCTCGTTTCCGGCCTTGCAACCTCGATGCGCGCGAGCGCGCGCGCGAGCGCCGCCTCGGCGATCGCGAAATCGCGGTCGTCGATATTCAGGCCCGATTTCTGTTTCTCCGCCCGCTCTTTCGCGCGCTCCGCGCGCCCGACGTCGATCTCTTGGGCGAATTCCGCCGCGTCGGCGAGCACGGTCATGACGTTGTCGAGCACCTCGGCGTAGCCGCCGGCGATCGCGAGGCGCGTCAAGCGCCCGCCCTGCTTATAAGACAACTCGCCCGGCTCGAGCAGCGTGAGGAACGCGATGTGGTTCGGCAGCACGCCGAACTGCCCGAGCACGCCGGGCGCGGTGACTTCGTCGACCTGCTCGTCCAGCAGTAAGCGAGTCGGCGCGACGATTCGAAGTTGAATTTTATCTGCCATATTCAATACCAGGCGAGAGCCGAGAAGCGGAAGGCGAGAGAAAGGCTCTTACTCATTTCTCTCGCCTCATGCCTCATGCCTTAAGAAGCGGCGAGCTTCTTAGCCTTTTCCACCGCCTGCTCGATCGTTCCCACCATATAGAACGCCTGCTCCGGAATGTCGTCGTGCTTGCCCTCGACGATCTCCTTGAAACCGCGGATCGTGTCTTTCAATTCGACGTATGCGCCCTTCATGCCGGTGAACTGCTCGGCGACGAAGAACGGCTGCGAGAGGAAGCGCTGGATCTTGCGCGCGCGCGCAACGGTCAACCTGTCCTCTTCCGAAAGCTCGTCCATGCCGAGAATCGCGATGATGTCCTGCAAATCCTTATAGCGCTGCAAAATCACCTGGACCTGGCGCGCGGCGTCGTAGTGCTCCGCGCCGACGACGTGCGGGTCGAGGATGCGCGAGGTGGAATCCAGCGGATCGACCGCGGGATAGATGCCGAGCTCGGCGATCTGGCGCGAGAGAACCGTCGTCGCGTCGAGGTGCGCGAAGGTCGTCGCCGGCGCCGGGTCCGTCAGGTCGTCGGCGGGCACGTAGATCGCCTGCACCGACGTGATCGAGCCCTTGCGCGTCGAGGTGATGCGCTCCTGGAGCTCGCCCAGGTCGGTCGATAGCGTCGGCTGGTAGCCGACCGCCGACGGCATGCGCCCGAGCAGCGTGGACACTTCGGAGTTCGCCTGCGTGAAGCGGAAAATGTTGTCGATGAAGAGCAGCACGTCGCGGCCCTCGTCGTCGCGGAAATATTCCGCGAGCGTGAGCGCCGTCAGCGCGACGCGCGCGCGGGCGCCCGGCGGCTCGTTCATCTGGCCGTAGACCAGCGCCGCCTTGTTGATGACGCCGGACTCCTTCATTTCGAGCCAGAGGTCGTTGCCCTCGCGCGTGCGCTCGCCGACGCCGCCGAACACGGAATAGCCGCCGTGCTTCATCGCGACGTTGTTGATGAGCTCCATCAGGATGACGGTCTTGCCGACGCCCGCGCCGCCGAACAGGCCGACTTTTCCGCCGCGCGCGTAGGGCGCGAGCAGGTCGACGACCTTGATGCCGGTCTCGAGCGACTGGATCTTCGTCTCCTGATCGACGAATTCCGGCGTCGGCCGGTGGATGGGATAGGTCTTCGTCGCCTTGACCGGCCCCTGCTCGTCGACCGGCTCACCGATGACGTTGAGGATGCGCCCGAGCGTCCCCGGGCCGACGGGCACCGCGATCCCCGTGCCGGTATCCATCGCGTCCAGGCCGCGCACGAGCCCGTCGGTCGTGTCCATCGCGACGCAGCGGACGGTGTTCTCGCCCAGGTGCTGCGCGACTTCGAGAACGAGATTCCACGGCTGATCGCTGATCGCCGGGTTGCTCACCTTGAGCGCGTTGTAGATCGCCGGCAGCGCGCCGTCGGAAAATTCCACGTCGACGACCGCGCCCAGGACCTGCGTGATCTTGCCGGTATTATTGGTGGCCATGGTTCAGAACCTCCGGATCAGTAACTACAGCTTCGAGTTTCTAGTTTCGGGTTTCGAGTCAGAGCGTCCGCATTTCTGTCCGCTGCCGAACGCTAAGACTTCCGGGCCTCGAAACTCGCGACCCGGAACCCGAAACTTTTTTACTTCAACGCCTCCGCCGTCCCCACGATCTCCATCAGCTCGCGCGTGATCGACGCCTGGCGCGCGCGGTTCATCTGCAGCGTCAGGTTGCCCATCATCTTCGACGCGTTCGACGTCGCCGAGTCCATCGCCGTCATGCGCGCGCCGTGCTCGCTCGCCGCGGCTTCCAGCAGCGCGCGGTGAATCGCGACCTGCGCGACGCGCGGCAAGAGGCCCGCGAGCAGCGCCTCGATGTTTGGCTCGATCAGATATTCCGTCATCTGCTCAGGCTTCTGCTCCGCCGGCACCGCGACGGGAAGGAGCTTCTCGACCGTCGGCACCTGCGAGAGCGCTGAGCGGAAGCGGCTGTATATCAAATACACCGCGTCGGTCTCGCCGCCGAGGAAGCGGCCGATCGCCTTCTCGGCGATCTCGCGCGCGAGCTCGTCCAGGGCCCGCGCGAGAAAATTGATGTACCGGTCGGCGATCGCCGCATGCCGGCGGCGGAAATAATCCGCGCCCTTGCGCCCGACGAGCACGAGACGGACCTCCTTGCCGGCGCCCTCGCGGCGGACGAACGCCTCGGTCGTGCGGATCAAACTTGCGTTGTAGCCGCCGCACAGGCCGCGGTCGGACGTGATGAGGATGATATCGATTTTCTTCTCGTCGCGCTGGCCGAGCAGCGGATGCGCGTCGCGCGAGACCCGCGCGACAAGATTTTTAAACAGCTCCACCATCTTCTCGGCGTAGGGGCGTGCCTCAACCGCCGCTTCCTGCGCGCGGCGGAGCTTCGCCGCCGCCACCATCTTCATCGCCTTGGTGATCTGCTGCGTGTTGCGGATCGATCCGATGCGCTTTCTTATCGCCTTGAGCGTAGCCATCGAAATAAATAAAGTTTCGAGTTTCTAGTTTCGGGTTTCGAGACGGAGCATGCGGTTATCGAGCCTCGAAACTATGCCTTAAATACCCCCTTGAACTCTTCCAGGACTTTCTTAATCCGGTCGCGGAGATCGTTGTCGAGCTCGCGCTTCTTTACAATGTCCGTCAAGAGCTGCGCGTGGCGCGACTCGACGAAGGAATAAAGCTCCTGCTCGTATTTCTTGAGCGCGGTCGCCGGCAGCTCGTCGACGAAGCCGTTGGTGCCGGCGAAGATGATGAGGATCTGCTTCTCGACCGGCAGCGGCTCGTACTGCCCCTGCTTCAATAGTTCGACGAGGCGGCTGCCTCGCTGGAGCTGCCGCTGCGTCGCCTGGTCCAAGTCGGAGCCGAACTGCGCGAAGGCCGCCATCTCGCGGTACTGCGCGAGCTCCAATCTGAGCGTGCCGGCGATCTGCTTCATCGCCTTGATCTGGGCGTTGCCGCCGACGCGCGAGACCGAGATGCCGACGTTGATCGCGGGGCGCACGCCTGAATAGAAGAGATCGCTTTCGAGAAAGATCTGGCCGTCGGTGATCGAGATGACGTTGGTCGGAATATAGGCCGAGACGTCGCCCGCCTGCGTCTCGATGATCGGCAGCGCCGTGAGCGAACCGCCGCCGTGCGCGTCGGAGAGCTTGGCCGCGCGCTCGAGCAGGCGCGAATGGAGATAGAAAACGTCGCCGGGATACGCCTCGCGGCCCGGCGGCCGGCGGAGCAGCAGCGAGAGCTGCCGGTACGCGACCGCGTGCTTCGAGAGATCGTCGTAGATGAGCAGCGCGTGGCCGCCGTTGTCGCGGAGGTATTCCCCCATCGTGCAGCCGCTGTAGGGGGCGATGTACTGGAGCGGCGACGACTCGGAGGCCGTCGCGGCGACGATGATCGTGTAGTCCATCGCGCCGTGCTCGCGCAGCTTGTCGCAGACCTGCGCAACCGTCGAGCGCTTCTGGCCGATCGCGACGTAGATGCAAACGACGTTGCCGCCCTTCTGATTGATGATCGTATCGATCGCGACCGCAGTCTTGCCGGTCTGGCGGTCGCCGATGATCAGCTCGCGCTGGCCGCGGCCGATCGGGATCATCCCGTCGATCGCCTTAAGGCCGGTCTGCAGCGGCTCTTTGACCGGCTGGCGCGCGACGATGCCCGGCGCCTTGATCTCGATGCGGCGGCGCTCCTTGGTGTCGATCGGCCCGCGGCCGTCGATCGGCTCGCCGAGCGCGTTGACGACGCGGCCGACGAGCGCCTTGCCGACCGGCACCTCGGCGATGCGGCCGGTGCGCTTGACCGTGTCGCCTTCCTTGATCAGGTGCGTCTCGCCGAAGAGCGCGGCGCCGACATTGTCCTCTTCGAGGTTGAGCGCGACGCCGTAAATGTCGTGCGGGAACTCCAAAAGCTCGCCGGAGGCCGCCTTGTCGAGGCCGTAGACGCGTGCGATCCCGTCGCCGGTGGAGAGGACGGTGCCGACCTCCAGGACTTCGACCGCCTTGTCGTAATTCTGGATCTGCTCCTTGATGATGCGGCTGATTTCCGCCGTGCCGATTTGCATGATTCTCCTCCGCTAATAGCTTTGCTCGACCTGCTTTTTCATTTTCTCGAGCTGCGCGCGCACGCTGCCGTCGTAGATTTTGCCTTCGAGCTGGACGACGACCCCGCCTATGAGCGATGGGTCGCTCTCCTGCTGGACGATGATCTTCTTGCCGGATATCTTTTCCAGCGATTCGCGCAGCCGCTGGACATCGCCCTCGTCGAGCGGGCTCGCCGCGGCGACCCGCGCCTCCGCCTGGCCCTTCTTATCGTCGAGCATTCTCCGGTAGCGCTCGACGATGCCGAGGTAAAGGCTCAGCCGGTCGTTATCGATGAGCAGCTCGAGAAAATGCGTCGCGAGCAGGGACAATTCGAGCTCGCGCGCGATCCGGACCACGATGTTTTTCCGGCTGCGCTGCGAAAAGGCGGGGTCGTTGAGCGCGCGCTTCAGCTCGGGCTGGGCGAGGACATCCGCGAAGCGGGTGAACTCGTCTGCGACCGCGTCCTCCTTGCTCTCCGCCACGGCGAGCTGGAACAGCGCCTTGGCGTAGCGGCGGCTGAGACTTCCTTCGATCATCGCGCGGCCTCCACTTCGGTTAAGAATTCGCCGACCATCCTCTTCTGGTCCGCCGGCGTGAGGTTCTCGCGCACGAGCCGCTCCGCGGTCGCGGCGGCGCGCTCGACGATCTCGCGCTTGAGCTCGGCGCGCGCGAGGCGCACCTCCTGCTCGGCGAGAAAGTCGGCGTCGGACTTGATGCGCCGCGCGGCCTCCGCTGCCTCCTCCAAAAGCTTCGCCTTCGCGCGCTCGGCGTCGGCGCGGAGCTCTTCGCGGATCGAGCGCAGCTCGTCGCCCAGGCGCGCGAGCCGGCTGCGGAAGTCGGCCAGCAATGTCTCGCCGCGGCGCTTCGCCTCGTCGGCTTCGTTAATCGCCGCGGCGATCGCCGCCCGGCGATTTTTGAAATAATCGCGCGCCATCGGAATAACGAATTTGTAAATGAGAAACAAAAACAGGAGGAAGTTGAGAAAGGGGAAGATCAGCTCGCTCACGGAGGCGTGATGCTCCTCGGCCTCGGAGGCGAAAACGGGCGCGGCCAGGAGCAGCGTCGCGAGCGATACCGGAAGCCGCCTCATCCGACTTTCCTCCCGAGAGCCTTCTCGGCCATCTGGCGCGCGACGGTCTCGGCTTCTCTCAATGCCTCCTCGCGCCCTTGCTGCATTTCCTTTTTGATCTCCTCGCGCGCCGCGGCGACCTGCTCCGCCGCCTGGGCGCGCGACTCGGCGAGCAGCTGCTCGCGCGTGCGGCGCGCCTCGTCGAGGAGCGCCTCTTTCGCGGCGGCGCCCTCGTCGTTCGCCTGGCGGATCGCGCTCTCGTAGTCGGCGCGGAGCCGCTCCGCCTCGGCCGTCAGCGCGGCCGCGGCGGCCTTAAGGCCCTCGGTGCGCTTCTCCCGCTCTTCGACGAGCCGCAGGAACGGCTTGAACAAAATTTTGTTGAGGATCGCCCACAGGAGGAGCAGGACGACGATCTGAAACAGGACTTGAATCGCGTTTTCCATGTCTAACGGACTTTTAATGTATATACGATCCCGACTAAATGTATACGCTCCCGCGGACCGGGAGTAGGCCCGATCACGAACGGTTGAAATGAGCGTGGATTGCGGGGAATGCGAGCGGCGCCTGGAGCTATTTCTCCACTGTAACCGGCTCCGGCGATTCACCCTCTGAATCCGGCGCGACCGGGACCTCGCGCCGCTTTTTGGCGCTGTCCATTGCACAATCGCCGTCGAAAACTACGCCCTCGGAGATCACCAGCCGCGGCGCGGCGATATTGCCCGTTAGCTGCGCCGGACGGTCCAATTCGACTTTTTCCTTCGCGGCGACGTCGCCTTCGACGCTGCCGCGGATTACGATGACGTCGCCCGCGATGTTGCCCCGGATCTCCGCGCCGTCCCCGATGCTGAGCGTGCCGCCGCGGCAGAGAATGTCGCCGCTGACGTTGCCGTCGATCTCGGCCGCGCCGATCACGAGCAGCTTTCCCGTTACCCGGCTACCCTTAAAAAAATGGGCGGCCAAGTCAGCCGCCGGCTCCGCGACGATCTTTTCCTCGCGCGTCGGCTCGGCGGCGAGATTGGGACGATCATCGAACAGCGGCGATTTTGCGCGCTCGCCGCGGCCAAACCAAGCCAAAAAAGCGCCCTCCCGAGGAAGGTTTTGCTATAACATCAGGGCTGTGCGTTGTCAAAAGATAACGCCGGAAAATTCGAGCTTTTTTTCTCCCGGGCGAGGTATTTTGGCTCGATCGAAGCGATCATCGTAAGCGCGTTCTTGAGCGCGAAGCCGTGCGCGTCGTTGTTGTAGTAGACATACACGTCCCGGCCCGCGCGCGCGACGCGCGCGGCGAAGGCGGCGTCGGCTTTAACCTGCTCGTCGCTATAGAGCGACGCGTACTGCGCCGTCGTGCCGTGGCGGCGGATGTAGCAGAACGGGCCGAGCACCGGGATGTCGCGCGGCAGGTCGCGCCAGTCGGCGAGGCAGATCGTCCAGCCGGCGCGCTCGACCATGTCGTAGACCTCTTTGTTGAGCCATCTCTCGTCTCGGAACTCCAGCGCTATCTTCAATCCCCTGCGCCGGCTGAGCGCGCGCCTGAGTCCTTCGAGCCGGTCGAGGTCGGCCTTCATCCGCGGCGGCAGCTGGAAGAGAATCGGCCCCAGCTTCTTCCCGAGCTTGGCGGAATTTTTGAGAAAGAGCTTGACGCTGTCTCCGGGGTCTTTCAGGCGCTTGATATGCGTGACGTAGCGGCTCGCCTTGACGGCGAAAATGAAATCCGCCGGAACGCGCTTCGCCCAGGCGGCGAAGGTCTCCGGCGGCGGCAGGCGGTAGAAGCTGTTATTGATCTCGACGGTGCCGAAGCGCTCGGCGTAGAACTCGAGCCATTCGCTCTGCGGCTGTCCCTCGGGATAGAACGTGCCGTTCATCCAGTGCTTGTAGTTCCACCCGCTCGTGCCGACGAACACCTTCCCCGCCATCACCTCCTATTCTGGCGCGCGGAGCGGTCGAAGACTATACCCTCGCCGGCGCCGCGCAAAAGATGCTTCTGCACCTTCGAGCTCGGCGTCTTCGGCAGCTCGGCGACGAACTCGATGTAGCGCGGCACCTTGAAGGCCGCGAGCCGCTCGGCGCAGTGGCTCCAGATCTCCGCCGCGCCGACGTCGTTGGCGCGCGGCTTGAGCACGATGCAGGCCTTGAGCTCCTCCTGCCGGATCGGATCGGCGACGCCGATCACCGCCGACTCGGCGACCTCCGGGTGCGTGTTCAGCACGCGCTCGACCTCCTCGGCCGAGATGTTCTCGTCGCCGCGCTTGATCATGTCCTTCTTCCGGTCCATGAAATAAAGAAAGCCGTCGTCGTCCAGATAACCCAGATCGCCGGTGTAGAGCCAGCCGTCTTTCAGCGCGGCGGCGGTCGCCGGGGGGTTTTTATAATAGCCGGTCATGACCGCCGGGCTCTGCTTGATAATCTCGCCCAATTTGCCCGGCGGCAGCTCGCGCCCATCGTCGTCCACGATTTTAATCTTATTCACTTCCGGCGCCGCGGGCAGGCCGCAGCTGCCGATCTTGCGCCGCGCTTTATCCGGCGGCCCGACAACGCTGAGAATATCCTCGGTCAGGCTGTACGAGCCGCAAACCGTGAGCCCGAAGCGCTCCTCGAATTTTAGGTGCATTTCAGGCGGCAGGAGCGCGCAGATATTGCGCAACGGGTTCTTCGCGTCGTCGGGCTTCTCCGGCAGGCTCAAGAGGATCGTCGGGATCGTGCGCATGAGACTCGCCGTGGTCGCGCCGGTCGAGCGCACCTCGTCCCAGAAGCGCGACGCGCTGAATTTTTTCGCAAGTGCCATGCTGCCGCCGACCGAGATAAGCGCGAGCGCGGTGTGGCAGAGCGCGTTCACGTGGAAGAGCGGCAGCACGACGAGCGCGCGGTCGCGCTCGTTCCAGCCGAGCGCTCTGGCCCGCTCTCCGGGCGCGAACGCGTAGGCGAGCTGCGTCAGCATCACGCCCTTCGGGCGGTCGGTCGTGCCGGAGGTGTAGGTGATCGAAGCGAGGTCGCCGGGGCGGATACCTATATTAGGCGCCGCGCCGCCGCCGCGGAGAAATTCCTCCCAGCCGAGATAGTCGCCGCTCGTCTCGGCGCCGATCGCGATCACGCGCTTAAGGCGCGGCGCGCCCGCGCGCGCCTTTTGGGCGAGCGGCAGATGTTCCGCGCTCGTGAGCAGGTACTTCGCCTCCGAGTGGTCGAGCACGTAGCCGGCCTCTTCGGCGGCGAACGCGGTGTTGACCGGCACGAAGACCGCGCCGGCCTCGGCCGCGGCGAAGACC
>DATFWH010000244.1:0-13951 GCA_035259465.1 Binatia bacterium | reverse complement strand
GATTTTTTGCCGTTGGAAAATTTACCTTTCGCGAGCTTCACATCGTCGGCCTGGCACCCGAGCAGGGACGCGGCGGTCGAAATCAATCGTTCCCGCAGCGCTTCGGCGGCCAGCAGCACGGCGTGGCCGCTCATATTCGTGATCTTGCTGCCTCCCGGGGCCGCGTCGTTCTCGAACGTCTCGGTATCGCCGATCTCCGCGCGGATGTCGGCGGCGGGGATCGTCAACACTTCCGCCGCGATCTGCGCGAGCAGCGTGTGCGTTCCCGTGCCGATGTCGGGCACGGCGGTGAGAATCGTAAGCTTACCGTCCGGCGCGGCGGCGATCTCGGCGTTGGCGAGCCCCGAGCCGCCGACATGGCGGAACGAGACCCCGAGGCCGAGCCCTGTGCCGTCCGCGCGCCGCTTCCCCCAGCCGGCCTTTTTCGCCGCCGCGAGCAGCGTCTCGCGACAGCGCACCTTGTCGACGGCGCGGCCGCCGGGCAGCTTGTCGCCGTCGCGGATGAGATTCTTCAGACGAAAGTCGAGCGCGTCGAGGCCGAGCGCCTTGGCGACGAGGTCGGTGTGCGATTCGCAGGCGAACACGGTCTGCGGCTGGCCCGGCGCGCGGTAATAGCCGCACGGCACGCCGTTGGTATAGACGCCGTACGAGCGGACCGCGTAATTGGGAATGCGGTAGACGCCGGTCGAGTGCGTGCCGCCGCCCAGGTTCGGCACCTCGCCCGGCTTGAACGACGCATAGGCGCCGCTGTTGAAGATCACCTCCGCAGTGCGCGCGATTATCGTGCCGTCTTTTTTCACCCCGCTCTTGATGCGGATAACCGAGGCATGGCGCGGATCGCCGGCGGTCAGCTCTTCGTGATAGGTCATAATCATTTTCACCGGGCGCAGCGACGCTTTGGCGAGGTGGTAGCAGATGGGAATATCCATCAGCGCGCCCTTGCCGCCGAAATCGCCGCCGACGGCGACGACGTGGACGCGGATGCGGTCTTTGGGAATCTCCAGCTGGCGCGACAAATGGGACTTCACGCGGAACGGCGCCTTGCACGAAGCCCAGATATCGACGGAGCCGATGTCGCTCACGGACACGACGACGGAATGCGGCTCGATGTAGGCTTGATGTGCGAGACCGGTCTTGAAGGTATGCTCGATGACGGCATCGGCTTGTTTGAAACCCGCCTCGACGTCGCCGGCGGTCCAATTCTGGATTGCGAAGACGTTGGGCAGCGTCTCCGGCGGCGCGTGAAAACCTTTGTACGAAGGCAGCTCCTCGTGGACCAGCGGCGCGCCCGGCTGCATCGCCTTCACTGGATCGAATACCGCCGGAAGCTCCTCGTACTCGACTTCGATGAGCGACAGCGCCTCGTCGGCGGCTTCTAAGCCCTCCGCCGCGACGGCGGCGACCTTCTCGCCCATGAAGCGGACTTTTCCCTGCGCCAGCACCGGCGTGTCCTGCAGGCTAAGACCGACCCGGTTGGGCGGCAGATCGGCGCCGGTCAGCACGGCGAAGACTCCCTTTACTTTCTTCGCCTTGTCGGTGTTTATGCGCACGATCCGGGCATGGACGTATGGGCTACGCAGGCAGCGCCCCCACAGCATGCCGGGGAGATTCACGTCCGCTGTGTAGACGGTCTTGCCGCCGACCTTCTCCGCCCCTTCGATGCGCGGCGCCGGAGCGCCGACCACGTTGAGTTTCATGCTAAATTCCTTTCGTCAGAGCTAAGACGGTTTCGAGTTGCGGATTTCAAGTTTCGCGACCGATCGCAGCGACTTACTCGAAACCCGAAACTAGGAACTCGAACTTTTTTATTAAACCACCCACTCTCTTAAGCGCGAGCTGCCGTAATCGACCAGCATGACCAGAACGATCAGGACGACGACGATCGCGGCCGCCTCCTGGTACTGAAACGTACGGAAGCTTGTGTTCATCAGATAGCCGATACCGCCGGCGCCGATCAAGCCCAGCACCGACGCCGAGCGAATATTCGTCTCGAAGCGGTACAGCGTGAACGAGATCAGGTCCGGCAGGATCTGCGGCACGACCGCAAAGGCGAGCACCTGCGAATAGCCGGCGCCGGTCGCGCGGATCGCCTCGACGACTCCCTCGTCGATATTTTCCACCGATTCCGAGAGGAGCTTGCCCAAAACCGTCGCGGTGTGGATAAAGAGCGCCATCGTTCCGGCGAATGCGCCGAGCCCGACCGCGGCGACGAAGAGCAGCCCGAGAGCGAGGTCGGGAATCGTGCGGATGAAATTGAGCATCCCGCGCACTGTGGAATAGACGAGCGGGTGAGGCGTCGTGTTGCGCGCGGCGAGGAAGGCGAGCGGGAAGGCAACGATAAGCGCGAGAAAGGTTCCGGCGAGCGCCATCTGGATCGTCTCCAGCGTGGCGCCTACGATCGTCTGCGGAAACGTTGCCTCCCACCAGCGACGCTTGATGCGCTGCTCCTCGGCCGACATGGGCAGCGGCAGCAGCAATTTCGAAAGCGCGAGACCTTGGGGAAGATAATAATTCTGCGCGTCGGTGACTTTGGAAAAGTCGGGCGGCAGCATGCGTTCGATCGTGTCGACGATCTGCGGCACGCCGCGCACCAGCTCGGCGGGGCGGATCTTCGCGCCTTGGAACGACCAGACGAGCAGGAGCGCCAGCGCCGCCACGCCGAGAAAGAAGCGCGGGCCGCGCCTGGGCTCGGGCGGGGCTTCGGAAAAAATGTCGTCATCGGCTCGCGCGGATTGTGCCACTAGGCCTCCGGTACGTTGTCTTGAGGGCGCGGAGCTTTAATTGTTCTCCACGCGCCGTATTCTACCCTCTTCCTTGGCGGTCACGGCGCCTTGCTCCAGCGCTTCGGTGAACAGATCGCGCAGCGGCGTCTGAAAATCTATGCGGCCGCGCGCGTCGGGAAACATCGCGTAGCCGTCGCCGCCGTCGGCGACGAAGCGATTGACCACGACCGTGTACTCGCGCCCAAATTCGAGCGGCGCGCCTTTGAAGCG
The DNA here is from genome assembly GCA_035259465.1 of Binatia bacterium. Taxonomy (GTDB): domain Bacteria; phylum Desulfobacterota; class Binatia; order UBA9968; family UBA9968; genus JAJPJQ01. Next base: position 10,958 of record DATFWH010000244.1, on the reverse strand, counting down.
AACCTCCTTGACGCGCGATCCGACCGGCGCGGCAGGGTTGAACCGGAGCTCGAGGCCGGCGAGCTGCAGAAAGCGGCCCGATTCGGGAATCCGGCTCACGCTGTTTTCCATCGCCTGACGCAGCTCGCCTCCGTTTATCTTCATGGAAATCAGCGGATCGTTATACGGCAGCGTGCGCATGATTTGCTTGAGCGTCACGGGACCGGCCGGGATAGTGCCGCGGATCGCGCCGCCGTTGATGAGCGCGATCTCGGCGCCGGACTGCCTGAGCGCGAGGTCGGCGAGCAGATTGCCGAAATTGGTCTCGCGCGAGCGCACGTCGGCGCTGTCGCCCCGGAGGTCGACCGCGGCTGCTCCGACCACGCGGTTGGTTTCGGCGTCGAGGCGCTGCGCGTAGTCCCGCACGAGCGCCGCGACCTTGGGATCCTCGGCAATCGTCGGGTTGACGAGAAGGTTTTGCGCTTCGGCCGTCCGCCCGTTGTTTGCGACGACCAGGTCGAGGCGCCCGAGCGTGCGCGCCTGCTGGTGGCTCTTGACGAAAATCGGCGCGCGCGGCATCACCGCGACGCGCCCCCCGACCGGCTTGTCGGCGCCGGCGAGAATCAAGCCGTCGAATCCCGGCGTATGGCCGCCGACGATGACGTCGATCTCCGGCACGGCCTGGGCCAGCGCCAGGTCCTCGTCGGTCTCCTCGTGCGTCAGCGCGACGATCAGATCGACGCGCCCCTTGAGCTCCGCGATCGCGCTTCTGGCCGCCTCGAAAGGATGCCGGAAATGCAGGTCTTTCGCCACAGCCGGCGTGAATAAATCGGGAAAAACCTTGCGTCCGATAAGCCCGAGCAATCCGACGCGGAGTCCGCCGACTTTTTTGACGATGAAACGCTCGCAGATGCCGCTCTGCCTGGGCGTCACATTGGTGCAAAGAAAGGGAAAGCGCGCCTTTGTTTTCAGCTCGCGCAGGTGGGCCAGGCCGAAATCGAAGTCGTGATTGCCTAGGCCCAGCGCGTCGTAACCGATCAGGTTCATCGCCTCGATGTCCGGCGCACCGCGAAACACGGACGACATCGCGGTCCCGATCACGAGGTCGCCGCTGTCGATGACAAGTAAGTTTTTAGCCTCCGATTTTATCTTTTTGATCAAGGCGGCGCGGCGCGCGACGCCGCCGAGGCCTTTATACGGACCCTCTTCGATCGGCTCGAGCGTGCCATGGTGCTCGCTCGTATGGAGAATGGTGAGGTCTTCGGCGCGGACGGTTGCGCTATAGAAGGCGGCGCATACGAGCGCGATCAGCAGGCGCAACTTCATGGCTTCTCGAAGAAAAATCCATACTCCAACGGCCGCGTAATGTCCATCGAAGACGCATTCGGAGGTCGTTGATAAAAGCTTTTGCGTGGGCTAGTCTCGCTGGAAACCTGATTCGATGCAAAAAATTCTGCTGTATCTTTCCGTTATCGCGATGCTTCTCGCGCCCGACGGCGCTGCCGCCGCGACGGCGCCGCCGCGCCCCTGGAAGATCGCCGTCCTGCTCGCGCAGTCGGGGCCGTCCGAGGACCAGACGACGCGCGGGCTGCGCGACGGGCTAAAAGAGCTCGGCTACACCGAGCGGAAACACGTCGTCATCGAGGTCATCGACCTGAAAGGCAAAAGCGCGGCGCTCGAGCCCGCGGCGGCCGAGCTCGTCCGCAAAAACGTCGACCTCATTTTCACGAACGGCACGCGCGCAACCCGGGCGGCAATGGCGGCGACCAAGACGATCCCGATCGTGTTCCGCCACCCCGCTGATCCCGTCTCGATGGGATTCATCAAATCGATGGAGCGCCCCGGCGGCAACGTCACGGGGATCGCCGCCTTCTCCGGACGCACGGTTGAGGAGCGCATCCAGATTCTGAAAACGTTCGCGCCGCGAGTGCACCGTATTCACATTTTTTACGATTCCAACAACGCTTTTGCGCGGGATAATTTCGTCGCGGCGAAACAGGCGGCCGAGCGGAACGGCCTCGAGGTCAGCGAGCATTCGATCAAGACCCCCGATGAATTGAAAAACGCGCTCGTCTCGCTGGCCAAAACCGACGAGGATGCTATTTTCGAAGTCTCGGACGATCTCATCGAGAGCCAGGCGGAGCTCCTCTTCGACGCGGCGCGGCAGAACGGGATGCCGAGCATATTCGAAGGCGCCGACTGGGCGATCAAAGGCAGCCTGCTGAGCTACGGCGCGAGCTATTACCATATGGGCCGGCAGGCGGCGCAAATCGTCAACCGCATCTTTCGCGGCGAGAAGCCGGCCAACATTGCGGCGGAGCGCGCGAACAAATACGACCTCATGGTCAACCTCCGCATGGCCAAGGCGATCGGTCTCGCGATCCCGCCCGAGACGTTGAAGAAAGCCGATAAGGTCATCCGCTAGCCATGGCCGATCTCGCCGACACCATACAGAAAATCTCCATTTTCTCGTCGCTCACGCGCGAGGATATCGCCAAAGTCCTGGGAAAACTCGAAGAGCTCACCTATTCCCCGGGCACGACGATCATCAAGCAGGGCGACGAGGGCGACGCGTTTTACTTGATCCATTCGGGCGCGGTCGAGGTCGTGCTCGAAGGCTCGGGCGGAAGATCGGAGACGCTCGCGGTGCTCGGTCCGCAGGAAGCCTTCGGAGAGATGGCGCTTTTCTCGGGCGACCCGCGCTCGGCGACGGTCGTCGCCGTCAAGGATACGACGGTGTGGCGGCTGTCGCGCGACGCCTGGACCGATTTGATCGAGAAGCACCCGACGTGGCCGCTGCACTTCTGCGCCGTGTTGAGCAAGCGGCTGGCGCGCGTCGAGCACGCCTATTCGACCGGGCGGGACGCCTTCAACTCCCTCGCCGAGGAGTTCTACGGCTCGCGTCCGCCCGAGGAGCAGCGCTTTTTCCGCCACGCCGCATTGCTCGAGACGATCGACCCGGAGACCATGGAATTTCTCCTCGAGATGGAGGGATCGAAGAGCTACCTCGCGCAGGTCGAAGCGTCGCACTCGCCCTTGATTCACTCGGTGAACGGCGGCCGCCGCGAGCTCCACGGCTTTTTCCGCGATCTGCTGATCTCAAAGCTCGTCGCGCAGGAAGGCGAGGAGGCCAAGAGCCGGCTTCATTCCCGCCTTGCCGCGCGCTTCGAAGAATTGAAGGACTGGCCCGCCGCGCTCCGCCAGCGCGTAGAGGCCGAGGAATGGTCCACAGCCGCCGACATTATCGCGGCGCACAAAGACGATTTGTTGACCGATTCGGCGCCGCTCCTCAAGCAGGCGATGGAAAAAATGCCGCCAGATATTTTCTACCGTGACCTGCGCCTGGTACACGCCAAGGCCGACACGCTCGCGCGTCTCGAAGATTTCGCCGGCGCCGTGCGCACGTACAAAGAAGTCATCGCGCAGCGCGGCGGTGCGAGCGCCCCCGCCGCGGTTGCGCGCTACCAGCAGATGGCAAACGCGTTCGTGGAGAAAAAGAACTATCCGCAGGCGCTGAATTATCTCCGCGGCGCGCTCAACCTGCTGGAAAAAGGCGACATTTCGCTGCCGGCGGACATGCGGCAGGCGATCCGCGAACAGCCTGAGCCGCGCCCGCTGGCCGCCGGCTCGCAAGATACCGCCGCGCACCGGCGCTGGTCGCGCGCTTACGCGGCGCTTTCGGGTTTCCGCCGGCCCTCGATGAGCCGCTGGATCGGCGGCATCCTGGGAGTCGCGGTCTGGGCTTATTTATGGTTTGTGCAGCCCGACATCGGTCTCGGAGCCGACGGCATCAAACCGTTCGCGCTGCTCGCGCTGACGCTTATCTTCTGGGCTTTTTGGGTTTTTCCCGATTACGGGGTCGCGCTCATCTTCGTCCTCGCCATGATCCTTACCGGCCTGAGTCCGCCCGAGGAAGCGCTGGGCGGATTCGCGAGCACGACTTGGTTCATGACGCTCGGCGTCCTCGGCCTCGGCGCGGCGATCACGAGCTCCGGCCTGTTCTATCGCTTGTCGCTCGGCCTCGTGCGATTTTTTCCGTTGACCTATTACTGGCAGATCACTGCGTTGGGCTTCATGGGTGTCGTGATCACCGCGTTGATCCCCCAACAGACCGCGCGCACCGCGATCAGCAGCCAGATGCTGCTCAACCTTTCCGAAAGCTTGGGCTATAAGACGCCCTCGAAAGCCTCGACGGGGCTCTTCGCCGCGACCTTTTTGGGCCTGGGCCAGCTGGGTTTTCTGTACCTCACAGGATCGACCTCGAACCTGCTCGCCTGGGGTCTTCTGCCCAAAGACGTCCGCGCGCAGTTTACCTGGGGGTATTGGTTCGTCGCGGCGCTGCCGCCGACGCTCGTGGTCATCGCCATCATGGTGGTGGCGATCGTCTTCCTCTACCGGCCCGAATCGAAGCCGCAGATCTCGTACAAGATGGTCGAGAACCAGATGGAAATTCTCGGGCCGGTTTCGAAAAACGAGTGGATCACGCTCGCGATGCTCGTGTTCATGGTCGGCGGCTGGCTCACCCAGCCGTATCACGGGATCGACAGCGCCTGGATCTCGCTGATCGGCCTCTGCGTGCTGATCAATACCGGCGTGCTCGGCTGGGGCATGGTGAAAAAGGGCATCGACTGGGAGATGCTCATCTATCTCGGGGCAACGCTGAGCATTCCGGCGATTCTCACCAAGGCCAAGATCGACCAGTGGCTGGTCGGCTTTATCTCGCCGGTCATCATGCCGTACGTCGATTATCCGGCGATCTCGTTCATCATGATCGCCCTGTTCATATACGTCATGAAGCTCTTCTTCACGAGCGGCCTCGCGGTCATCACCCTGTCGATCGTCTTGATCCCGCTCGCGGTAGACATGCAGATCAGCCCGTGGATCATCATCATGCTGATTCTGATCGCGACCGAAGTTTGGTTCTTCCCGTTCCAGGTCGACTGGCACACGCTCGCGATGGCGACGACGGAAGGCAAGGGATTTTCCTACCGCTTGATGGGCCGGATCAACCCGATCTACGCGATCGCGTACCTGCTCGCCCTCATCGCGGCGATTCCGTTCTGGAGATATCTGGGGCTGATCGGCTAGGACTGCGCACGCTGGTAAACGTCTTCCACGACCGCGTCGGTCAGCTGCTTCACGGGCCCGTCGAAGAAAACCCGGCCTTCCTTCAGCCCAACGACCCGGTCGGCGTACTCACGGGTCAAGTCGAGCGTGTGGAGGCTCACAAGCGCCGTGATGCCGTCCTCGCGGCAAACGCGCTTCAATATATCGAGCACGACGCGCGAGAGCTTGGGGTCGAGGCTAGAGACGGGCTCGTCAGCGAGAATGAGCGCGGGGCTCTGCATCAGCGTTCTCGCGATCGCCACGCGCTGCTGCTCGCCGCCGGAAAGCTGGTCCGCGCGCTTGTACGCGTGCGGCAGAAGTCCCACGCGCTTGAGGTTGACGAGCGCCTGCCGGCGTTCGTCACGGGTGAAAAGCCTCAAACAGCTTTTCACGCTCGACTGGTAGCCGAGCGCGCCCGAGAGGACGTTCTCGATGACCGTGAGGCGCTTGATGATGTTGTAATGCTGAAAGATCATGCCGACTTTGCGCCGGTAGAGGCGCGTCTCTCTCCGCCGCAGCTTCACAATGTCGATCTTGGCTCCGTCGGCGGCAGGATCGAAGATCGCGCGCGGCATGTAGATCGCGCCGCCGGTCGGCTCGACCAGGCGGTTGACGCAGCGGAGCAGCGTCGATTTGCCGGAGCCGGACAGGCCGATAACTCCGACGAACTCGCCCTTCTCGACGCTGAGATCGATGCCGGCGAGCACCGCCGTCGCGCCGTAGCTCTTGCGCAGGCCCTTGATTTCGAGAATCGTCACCCGCCGGCCTCCGCCATCGCGCTTATTTCTTTTTAAGCGCTTCCTTGAGATTGATGCCCGCGCTCTTGAACGCTTCGCGCACCGAGTCGTAGTCCTGATCGCTCGCGGGCACGAACCCGTCGATCTGGTACAAGTCGCGCAGCATCTTCTGACCCGCGGGATCCCGACCGAGGGCGATGAAAGTGTCTGTGATCTTCTTCGCCACCGCCGGATCGAGGTCGGCGCGATAGACGAGATTATCCGCGGGAATCGGGTCGGAGTAGGCGATCGCGCGTATCTGCTTCTGTTCTTCGGGATTTTTCAAATACTGCATCCAGGCGGCGTCCTTGCCGTCGGGAAAGTTGGCAAACGTCGCGCCGGCGTCCACCTTGCGATGCAGCACCGCAAGCACGGTGGCGTCGTGGCCGCCGGAATAAATCACGTGGGCGAAGTCCTTGCCCGGATCGATGCCGTTTTCCAAAAACATCTTGCGCGGAATGATGTGGCCGGTCGTCGAGAGCGGATCGCCGAAGGCGAAGGTTTTGTTCTTCAGGTCGTTGAGCGTCTTGATGCCGCTGTCCGATCGCGTGATGATCGCCGCGTAATACGCCGCCGAGCCTTTCCGGTGAGATTTCAGCGCGACCTGGATGTTCGCCTCGTTCTTCGCCAGCACGTAAGAAGCGGGGCTCAAAAAAGCTATGTCGAGCTTTTTCGCGCGTAGCGCCTCGACCACGCCCGTATAATCGGTGGCGACGAACGGCTCGACGTCCATGCCGAGCTCCTTGTGCAGGATCTCGACGATCGGCTGGGCGTTTTGCGCGACCTGCTGGACGTTTTCGGAAGGAACGAACCCCACCCGAAGAACGCCCTTGGACGATTTCGCCCCGCCGCAGCCGGCGAGCGTTACAGCCGCGATTAGAATCGAAAGGAACAGCGTTCGGCGCGGCCTCATTTCAGGCATAAATACTCGATGCTCTGCGCCCGCGCAACCGCGCGTTTTGATTTCGCGCGAATAGGGTCTAGGAAATAGCTTTATGTGGAAACGTATCACGGTGTTCTTTACGCTCGCCGGGCTCGCCGGCTGCGGCGGCGTGCGCAACTCTGAGTTGAGCCAGTTGGAAAGCGCCGCGCCGGCGGCGGCGACGCGATTTTTCTACGAATCGCAGGGAGGCAAGGCCGAGGCGTTTATCGTGCGACCCGAGGGCAAGGGCCCTTTCCCGCTGATCGTTTTGGTGCACGGCCACAGCCGGAGCGGCAGAGGCGCGGAGGTGTTGACGCCCGTCGAGGAGCTTTTCGCAAAGTATCTGTGCTACGCGGCGGTCGCCGTTTCGCTTCCCAGCTACGGCGCGACGGAAATCGCCAACGGCGGCGACCGGGAAGTGGTCACCGGCGTGCTCAGCGACGGCATCGCCAATGTTTCGCGCCTTTCCTGGGTCGACAAGCAAAAGATCATGCTCTACGGCTTTTCGCGCGGCGCGGTCTTCGCCGCCGCCGCGATCCCGCGGCTGCCGCATCTGCAGGCCGTCGTGCTCCACTCCGGCGCATACGACTTGGGCGAGCTTTATCGAGACACACCGGCCGAGTGGATTCGGCAGGTTCTGAATCCGAACGGCGAGGCGGCGCCGAAACTTTTCAATGTTCTTCCCGAGGTGAGTCGCTGGGCTGTTCCCACGCTGGTGCTCCACGGCGCCAAAGATTCGCTGCTGCCGGTGAGTCAGGCTGAGATGCTCGACCAAAGCCTCAAGGCCGCCCGGCTGCCGCACCGGACCGTCATCTTCCCCGACGCCGGCCACCGCCTGCCGCTCGACGGCACAGCCAAGGCGGTGTTTTCGTTCCTGCAGGAATACGTGGGAAACGGCTGCCAGCGCTAACGGTCGCTGATTTCCGCGAGAAGCTTCTCCGCCTCGCGCTTGTGGTTCGCGTCGTCGGAAAACTGGATCGGCTGCGCGAGCGAAGTTTTCAGCGATGTGCGGGCGAGATCGTACTTGCCGAGATCGATGTACGTCTTGGCGATCTCAAGATGGTGGGAGATGACCGTCGGATTGAGCGCGATCGCTTTTTTCAGGTAATCGACCGATGTATTTAAATCCCCTCTTGGGACCGAGCGCCAGAGAAATGCCGAGGCGAGCATCCGGCTCGTGTTGCCGACCTCCGCCATGCGCCGGTGCCACACGCCGTAAATGTGATACGCGAAGCCGTTCTGGGAATCGGCCTCGATCGCCTTTTCGACCTCCGAGCGAATCTCGCCGGCGAGGTCGATCTGTTTCGCGGTGGGAGACTGCGATGCGATTTTGCCGAGCGAGGCGGCGACATAGAAGTGCCCCCAAGTATTCTGCGGGTCGATCTTCACCGCCCTACGCGCGTAGTCCTCGGCGGTACGGTATTCCTTGAGCTTTTTTTCCCTCGCGTTCGGGTCCGAGTCGGGAATCAAGTCCCCGATGTCGATATGGCCGCGCGCCGACTTCGCCAACGCTTCGAAATTGTTTGGATCGAGTTGGAGGACGCGGCCGAGCGCATGCAGCGCCTCGTGTGTTTTGAACGCGGCGTAAAGAGAATCGGCCTGCTGCAACAGGTTGGAAGTTTCCGAACCGTCGTTGACGCAATGGGGACAGCCGACGCGTCCGGCGGACTGTTGTGCGGCATACGCGCCGCTCACCGCCGCCATCGTCATCAGGAACAGGGTTCCGGAGACGAGCCGGTTCATCGCTCACCGTATCGGCGTTGTTTTGCCGTTGTTGTCGATCGCCACATACACCACCTCTGCCTTTGTGACAGTTACCCGTTTGCCAGGATCGCTGTATCGCTCGGCCTCAACGTCGACTTGCACCGTGACCGATGTCTTGCCTTCTTTGACGACCTCCGTATAGAAGCTTACCACATCGCCGACGTAAACCGGAGCGATAAAGCCGACTTCGTGCATCGCGCGCGTGACGAAATCCTTCGCCGCGTGCTCGCGCGCGGTCACCGCGCCCGCGAGGTCGATATGGCTCAAAATAATGCCGCCGAAGATCGTGCCGCGCGCGTTCGTGTCTTTGGGCAGCATGGTGACCTTAAGCGCAAGCTGTTTCCCGGCCATGCGGCACTTCCTCGGCGTCGTCGGCGATAACGATGCGAGATCACACGTAGGCGAGCCAGCGGGAATATTTCTTGTCTTTTCCCTTGATAATATCGAAGAAGGCGTTCTGCAACTCGTGCGTCACGGGCCCGGGGCATCGATCGCCGACCTTGCGGTTGTCCACTTCGCGAATCGGCGTCAATTCCGCGGCCGTGCCCGTGAAGAAGGCCTCGTCGGCGGTGTAGAGCTCGTCCCGGGTGAAGCGCTCCTCGATCACTTCATAGCCTTTGTCGCGCGCGAGCTCGACAACGGAATCGCGCGTGATGCCGGCGAGAATCGACGTCAGCGGGGTCGTCTTGATGCGCCGGCCGCGGGCGATGAAAATGTTCTCGCCGCTCGCCTCGGCGACGTAGCCTTCGGGATCGAGCATGATGGCCTCGTCGTAGCCGGCATTTTTGACTTCGCTCTTTGCCAGCACCGAGTTGATATAATTGCCGGAGACTTTGCTCTTAGTCATCATGACATTCACATGATGTCTCGTGTACGATGAAACCTTGGCGCGGATGCCGTTCTTGATGCCCTCGTCGCCGAGATAGGCGCCCCACGACCAAGCGGCGATGGCGATATGGATCGGGTTGTCGGGCGCGTAAAGCCCCATCTCTCCGAGGCCGACGAACGCGATTGGCCGGATATAGCATTCCTTCAAGCCGTTTGCGCGGACGACGTCGAGAATGGCTTTTTTGATCTCTTCGGGGCTTCGGGGGAGCGGAAATCCGAGGATTTTCCCCGAGTCGAACAACCGCCGGACATGCTCGTCGAGCCGGAACACGGCCGAGCGGCCGTCTTCCAGAGCGTAGCAGCGAATTCCTTCGAAATATCCCGTACCGTAATGGAGAGCATGGGTGAGGACATGCACTTTCGCCTTGTCCCAGTCCATCATCTCGCCGTCGAGCCAGATTTTCTTGCCGGTTAATGCCATAAACAGCCGCGAATTCTAGTTTGCGTCATTGTACTCGTATCAAAACCAAATAAAAAGGGCCGCCACTGAGACGTGGCGGCCCTGAGACGGTAAAATCACGGGGTTTACAAGCCGCGCTTCAAATCCGGCGCCGGTTTGAAGCCAACCGTGCGGCTCGCCTTGATGGCGATTTCATCGCCGGTCTGCGGATTTCTGCCTTTTCGCGCTTTGCGCGACCGTACAGTGAACGTGCCGAACCCCGGGACCTGAAACCGCTTATCTTTCCTGATGGCGCGCGCAAGGCTGTCGAAGATCGCGTCTACGGCTTCTCCCGCCGTCGACTTGTTGAGCCCCGCCGCCTTCGCCACCGCGTTGACGAGATCCCCTTTCGTCATGGGCGTCCCTCCCTTTGCGTTCGTTGCCGATGATTAAAAAATTTCGCGCTAAAAAATTTTTGGAAAAACAGGCGCCATAATTCCGAATTAAGTTTGAAATGTCAACTAAAAAATCCGCAAATATTCTTGTTCGCGGAAGCACCCGGACACGCGGTCTCGCAACTGCGATTTTTTATTGCCGCCGCGAACGATTGGCGAGCTTTTCGTACAGCAGTCCGTAACGGATGCCCTGGTCGCTGACGACGGCTTCGTCGACACCGAAGAGACTTAAGATCCTCTCGGTCAAAAGCGCGCCGGCGAGAATGACATCGGCCCGCATCGGCTCGAGGCCGGCGATTTGCTTGCGCTGGGCGACGGTTTTCGATTGATACAGCGCCGCCTGTCGCCCGATTTCCGTGCGGCGCAAGCGGGAGCCGTGCACTTCGCTGTGAGAATAATGACGCAGGCCTTTTTGCACGGCGGCCATCGTGGTGAATGTTCCCGCGATGCCGACCATAACCGGCGCGGAGATCTTTCCGCCCCAGTCGGCGAGTAGTTTCGCGAGCGACTGATCGACCGCGCCGACGAGCCGCGAGCATTCCTCCGGCGAGACCGGATCGCTGCGGAAGTGCCGCTCGGTCAAACGCACGGCACCGACGTCGATGCTGGCCCAGCACTGCAGCTTGCCGTCTTTCGCCCAGATGAACTCGGTGCTGCCGCCGCCTACGTCCACGACGAGCACCTGGGGT
>DATFWH010000243.1:0-3881 GCA_035259465.1 Binatia bacterium | reverse complement strand
ATCGCGCTCGCTTATTTTGTCTATGGACGGCAGCGCCGCGTCGCCGAAGGCGGAGCGCTCTGGCGTGTGCTCGCGCACAAGTATTACATCGACGAGCTGTACGATTTGCTGTTCGTGCGGCCGTTCACGGCGGCCGCCAACTGGCTCGCCCGCGCATTCGATCCCGGACTCATCGACGGCGCCGTCAACGGCCTCGCCGGCCTGGTGCGCGGGATCAGCGCTTCCGGCCGGCGGCTCCAGAGCGGCAACGTGCAGCATTATCTCTTCGCGTTTTTGCTCGGAACGATTTTGATTTTCGTATTTTGGCTGAGGCGGTGAGGACGTGACCGGTTTGAGCCTGATGGTTTTTCTGCCCGCAGTCGGAGCGGCAGCACTGCTGCTGGTTCCGCGCGGCGCGGTCCGCGTTTTATTCTCCGTTGCCTTCGGCGCCGGCCTCATCGCGTTCTTCTTATCGCTATGCGTTTTCTCGCGCTTCGATCCGAATACGGCCGGCATGCAGGCGGTCGAGCGCGCCGCGTGGATTCCCGCTTACGGCGTCGAATACATCGTCGGCGTCGACGGGCTCAGTCTGTTTCTCGTGCTGCTCACCGCGCTGATTGTGCCGATCGCGATCCTCGCTTCCTGGACGATTCACGACAAGGTGAAGGAATATCTCTTTTTCATGCTCGTGCTCGAGACCGGCATGATCGGCACGCTCGTCGCGCTCGATCTGTTCCTGTTCTACGTTTTTTGGGAAGTGATGCTCGTGCCGATGTATTTTCTGATCGGCGTCTGGGGCGGCCAGCGGCGGCTCTACGCCGCGGTCAAGTTCGTCATCTACACGATGGCGGGGAGCCTGCTCATGCTCGTCGCGATTATTTTTCTCGCGACGCGGAATTATCAGGTGACGCAGACCCTGACGTTCAATTTTCAGCAGCTCGCGAACCTGCGGCTGCCGTTTCATGAGCAGATGTGGCTGTTCCTCGCCTTCGCGCTTTCTTTCGCGATCAAGGTGCCGCTCTTTCCGCTGCACACCTGGCTGCCGGACGCGCACGTCGAGGCGCCGACCGCCGGATCCGTGATCTTGGCCGCGATTCTCCTCAAGATGGGCACCTACGGCTTCATCCGCTTCGCGATCCCGCTCTTTCCCGAGGCCGCGCTCGCCGCGGCGCCGTATATCATGGCGCTCGCCGTCGTGGGCATCGTCTACGGCGCGATGGTGGCGATGATGCAGGACGATATCAAGAAGCTCGTCGCCTATTCTTCAGTGAGCCATCTGGGCTTCGTGATGCTCGGGCTTTTCGCCTTCAATCTCCAGGGCGCGCAAGGCGCGGTCTATCAGATGCTGAATCACGGTCTCTCCACCGGCGCGCTCTTCCTGATCGTCGGCATGATCTACGACCGTAGGCATACGCGCATGATCGCCGACTTCGGCGGTCTGTGGAAGCAGATGCCGCTCTTGTCGGCGGTGTTTCTCATCGTGACCTTTTCTTCCATCGGTCTCCCTGGCTTGAACGGGTTTGTCGGCGAGTTCTTGATTCTTCTCGGCGCATTCCAGGCGCATCCCGGCTGGGCGGCGCTCGCCGCGACGGGAGTAGTGCTCGGCGCCATTTACATGCTGTGGATGTTCCGCCGCGTCGTCTATGGACCGCTCGCGCGTCCGGAGAACCGATTGATGCCGGACATGAGCCCGCGCGAGATCGCGATGCTCGCGCCGCTGGTCGCGCTGATCATTTTCATGGGGGTTTATCCGCAGCCTTTTCTGTCGCGGATCAAGGGCTCGGCCCGTCTCGCGCTCGAGCGCGTCGAGGCTCAGTCGATGGCGACGCCGCTGGTTCGCGTCGAGGGCGCCGTGGAAGGGAGCAATCGTGGCCGCTGACTATGTCGCGCTGCTTCCCGCCGTCGAGGTATTGGTGACGGCGCTCGTCGTGCTGCTGTTCGATCTCTTCACGCCGGCGGACCGGAAAGAGCCGCTTGTCTGGGCGAGCATCGCCGGTCTCGCGCTCGCCGGGTGGCTTGCGTTTCATTTCCGCGGCGCGGAAGGGGCTTTCGCGAACACTCTTTTACTCGATAGCTTCGCGGTTTTCTTTATCCTCGTCTTCGTCGCCGTCGCCGCGCTCACCATCCTGACATCGGTCGATTACGTGCGCGAGTCCGCTATTCGCGAGGGCGAGTTTTACGTGCTGATTCTCTTGAGCGCTGCCGGCATGATCGTCATGGCGGCGGCGAACGACCTCATCGTTTTCTTCCTCGGCTTGGAAACGATGTCGATCGCCGTCTACGTGCTCGCCGGCATGTGGCGCTCGCGCGCGGAATCGGCCGAGGCGGCGATGAAGTACTTTCTCATCGGCGCGTTCGCCACCGGATTTTTTCTCTACGGCATCGCGCTTATCTACGGCGCCACGGGAACGACCCATCTCGCCCGCATCGCCGACGCGCTCCGCGGATCGCAGGTTCCGCTCCTGTTCGCCACCGGCGTCTTTCTTCTGCTCGTGGGGCTCGCGTTCAAGGTCGCCGCGGCGCCGTTCCATTTCTGGGTTCCGGACGTTTATGACGGCGCGCCGACGCCGGTGACGGCGTTCATGGCCGTCGCCGTGAAAGCCGCCGCGTTCGCCGGCTGGGCGCGGATCTTTCTGTACGAATGGTCGCCGCTGCGCGACGAGTGGGGTCCGGCGGTAAAGGCGCTCGCGATTCTGACGATGACGCTCGGCAACGTGCTTGCGGTCACCCAATCGAGCGTCAAGCGCATGCTCGCCTATTCGAGCATCGCGCACGCGGGTTATCTCATGATCGCGCTCGTTGCCGGCGGCGAAACGGGCGGACAGGCGCTGTTGTTTTACGTCGCGAGCTACGCCGCGATGACGCTCGGCGCCTTCGGCGTGCTCGCCGCGCTGAAGGCGGACAATCGCGAGGCCGACGCGTACGCAGATTTCGCCGGCCTCGGCTATCGGCGCCCGTTTTTGGCGATGGCGATGTCGCTTTTCATGCTTTCGCTCGCCGGCTTTCCTCCGCTCGCGGGCTTTACGGGAAAATTTTATCTGTTCCGCTCCGCCGTCGCCGCCGGACAAACCGATCTCGCGATTATCGGCGTGCTCAACAGCCTGGTATCGGTCTATTACTATCTGCGCGTAATCTTGATGATGTATATGGAAGAGGGCGGTGTGGACGCCAAGCCGTTTCAGCGCGCGCCCTATCTCTACGCCGCCGTCGGCTTCGCCGCCGTGGCGACCGTCTATCTCGGCGTTCTGCCGACGGGCGCGCTCGAGGCGAGCCTCGGCGCGATCGCTTCCCTGCGCTAAATCCTCGCCGGATTGTCGACCTTCGCGGTGGGATCCGCTCAGGCGGGTTCCTTGTTATCCTGCAAAAAGTCCTTGAAGGCTTTCACCAGCGGCGAAGCCTGGCGGTTCTTATGCGTGACAATATAAATGATGCGCTTCAAGTTGAGCTCGGGAACGTGCAAAATCTTGACGCGCCCTGTTTCGACGTCGGAGGCGACGTGGCAATGCGCAATAAAGCCGATGCCGAGGCCGCTCGCGACGGCGTTGCGGATAGCGTCGCGCGCGCCGATCGCGGCGCTGACCTGGATAGCGGGCACGAACGGGACACCTTTTTGTGCGAAGCGCTGCTCGACCATGTCGCGCGTTTGGATTCCCGAGTCCGAAGCGATCAAAGGCTCCTTCGCCAGCATGCGCAAATTGACGGCGCGTTTTCTCGCCAGCGGATGGGCAGGCGGAGCGATCGCCACGATCTGCTCTTCGATGTAGAGCTCCGAGCGGAGCACCGGCGAGTGCGGCGGCAGACTCACGAGCGCAAGATCGAGCTCGCGATCGAGCAGCTCTCTTTCGAGGCTGCTGTTGCTCTGAATCTTGAGCACGACCTGGACGCCCGGATGGCTCTTTTTA
>DATFWH010000242.1:0-12811 GCA_035259465.1 Binatia bacterium | reverse complement strand
CCGCCGATCTCTCGTCATACCACCAGACCGGCATTCGGTCTGTGCAGTCGACACCGCTGCTCGCGCGGAGCGGCAAGGTCGTGGGAATGATATCGACGCACTGGCGCCAACCGCACGAGCCATCGGAGCGCGACCTCGGTCTGTTCGATATTCTCGCGCGTCAGGCGGCCGATTTGATCGAGCGCAGGCGCGCCGAGGATGCGCTGCGCGAGAGCGAGGACAAGCTCCGGAAGCAGGCGCAGGAATTGGAGCAGCAACTGATCGCGTCCGGGCGGCTCGTGTCGCTCGGCGAGATCACCGCCTCGATGGCGCACGAGTTCAACAACCCGCTCGGCATCGTGCTCGGCTTCGCGGAAGATCTCCTGATGGACAAGCAGCCTTCGGACCCTGAATATCAGGCGCTGAAGATCATGCACGAAGAGACCAAGCGCTGCCAAAAGATCATCAAGGATCTTTTGGAGTATTCCCGGCCGCGGTCGGTGGAAAAGTGCGGCTGCGACGCAGGCGAGCTGGTCACAAAGAGTTTGCAGCTCATCGGCAATCGTCTGCACAAGCAAAGAGTCGAGTGTGTGACGGGAATCGAGTCCGATCTGCCGCCGATCGTAGCGGACCCGCGACAGATCGAGCAGGTGTTGCTGAACCTGTACTTAAACGCGATCGATGCCATGCCCGACGGCGGCCAATTGACCGTTTCAGTCCGCTGCGACACCGCGGAAACGGTGGCGATCATTGTGTCGGATACGGGCATCGGAATCTCCGAGGACGACCTGCCGAAAATCTTTCAGCCGTTTTTCAGCGCGAAGAAGAAAAGCGGATTGGGCCTCGGTCTGCCGATCTGCAGACGGATCGTCGCGAACCATGGCGGCGAAATTCAGGTCGAGAGCCGTCCCGGCGAGGGAACGACATTCCGGGTTTCACTGCCGGTTCAGGAGACGGAGGAGGCGGCGGTTAAAAGGCAGTCCGCGGCGTGAACGCGGGCCATCGGAGGATAATGAAATGGCGATTCCCATTTTAGTCGTCGACGACGAGCCGAACTTCCTGGCGTTGATGGAATCGGCCCTGGGCAAGCGGGGATTCGATGTCAACACCGCATCCAATCGCCCCGAAGCGCTGAAGTTGCTCGAGCGCGAGATGTTCGACTTCGCCTTAATCGATCTCAAGCTCGGGCCGACCGACGGCATCCAACTGCTGTCGGAGATCAAGCGGCGTCAGCCGCGGGTGCGAGCCATCATGGTCACCGGATATCCCACTGAAGAAAGCCGCGATGAGGCGCGCCAGACCGGCGCTTCGGCGTATCTCAGCAAGCCGGTCGAATTGCACGAGCTGTTTCAAACCTTCCAGGAAGTGCTTACGAACCGGTGAATTGCGCCGGGCTATTCTCGCCTAGAGGTCGACGAAAATATCCTTCACGGCATCCCCGGTCAGCTGCTTGACGGTCGTGATCCTGTCGCTGAACTCCTTCAGCGTCCCGAGCGAGCTCGGACCGACGTCGATCAGGATCGAATAGAGCGAGAAGCCGAGACGCTCCTTCTCGGCCCGAAATTTTTCCGCCCACTCCGGAGCGACCTGGCACTCGCCGTCGGTGATGAAGACGATGTCGCCTTTCTTGTACTGCGACTTCTTGAGGCATTCGAGCGCGGCGTCGAGCGGCTTTTGGAAATCCGTCCCGCCGCCGGGAAAGTATTCCGCCAGATCCATGACCTTCGGCATCTCCGCTTCGTAGCGGTTGCGGACGTTCAAGTCCAGCACCTGCAGCGGCATGTCTTCGGAGGAAAAGCAGATCGAGCGGAACAGCCGCCGCTGGCGGCGCGCGATCTCGAGCAGCGTGAGCGTTACGGCCTTTGACCAGATCTCCTTATCGCCCGCCATCGAGGAGCTGCCGTCGAGGCAGACGATCATCGGACCCTTGCCTTTTTCCTCGACGCCGCGCAGCGAATATTGCAGCAGCTCCTGATCGAGAAACCGCCGGGCGAAATCCTTGCGCAGCACCGGATGCGCGAGGCTTAAAAGCTCCGGCGGCAGCAGGCGATGGACGAGATCGCCGCGCTCGACTTCCAGGACTTCCTCGCTGGCGCGCTCGAAAATCTTTTTCCTCAGCGCCAGCGCGTTGAATTTCATCCGGCCGATCATCCGGCTGAGCTTCTTGAGCTTCTCGTTTCCGGCCAGCCGCTTGCCGAGCTCGAGCTTCTGTCCCGGCGGCGAGCGATAGCCGGAGCCGAGCCCGGAGCCCCACTCCTCGGCCTGCTCGGCCGCGTCTTCGAGATTCTCGGCCGCCTTGATCGCCTCGGCCTGGAAGCGCCGGCCGATGTCCGCCTCTTTTTCCCCGAGCTCTTCCTGCAGCCGCTGCGCTTTTTGCCGGAGCAGCGCTTCGGCGCCGTCCATCTCGCCCTCGAGCTTGTCCTTCGCACGCTCGAGTAGCTTGCCGATTTTCTTGTCGGCCTGCTCGGCCGTTAGTTTTTCGGCCTCGCTGAATTCGTCTTGCTTCTCGGTGAAAATCTCTTCCTGCTTCTCGATGTCCCAGAGATCCAGCATCTCGCGGCGCGTCAATAGTTTCTCGGCTTTCAGCAGCGCGATGAGACTCTCGCCGAGAAGCAGCGTGCAGAGCCCGGCCTTCGCCTCGTTCAGCGTCGTCATCTCGCGCAGGATCGCATAAAGCTCGCCGGCGCGCAGCGCATTCAAGAAAATACGGTTGAAGCGCGCGCTCGGCGGCATCTCGCGCTCCGGCCGCACGACGACGTTGTTTTTGAACAAGGCGCAGAAGATATCCTGCAGCAGGCAATCGAAATGGGGCAGGAAGGTGGCGCCCGCTTCCTCGATGGCGCGCAGCGACGGCGCGTCTCTACGCAGCGTGTCGAAGATGCGTCGATCGTAGGCGTCGTTGTCGATCCAGCAGGCATTTTGCGGCAGGCGCTGCAGGACGCGAGGCTTGGCGGCGGATTTTTTCCTTTTCGGCGGCATGGAGCTCAATGAGGCTCGGACGTTCTGAGCATTTCTTTCTGAATCCCTTCGATCTCTTCCTTGATCGCTCCGGCGCGATCGACGGGGCGGCCCATCTGCTTCGCCTTGTCCATAATTCGGTCGACGCGCGCGAGGATGTTCTTGAGCTTCGTGTGCACTTCGATAAACGCGCGGGCGCGCTCCTCGTTCGTCGGCCAGGGGCGGAGCGCGGAGTCGCGCACCTCACGCGACTCGTAGAGCAGCTCCTTGATTTCCTCTTCGTAGCCGAGCAGGAGCTCGCGGATGACGCCGCGGACCTCGATTTGCTCCTGCGGGTCGCGCCAGAGCACGTGCTCGAGGAAATAAAGGTCGCTTTCTTCGACTTCCTTCTCGCCCGACAGGTAGGCATGGGCCTGCAGCAGGTTGAGCGACTGGCGGTAGCGCCGGTCGGAGGCCTCGAGATTTTTTCGCTTGAGCTCGCGCCGTATGTCGGCGATGGCGCGATAGATATGACTCGGGATCGGCAGCGCCCGCGCCTCGCTCTGCATCTCGCGCAGCTCTTCGAGCGTGAGCGAGGTCCGCTCGGGGGCCGCGCCGGCTTCGAGCATGCGGAGAAAGCGGTAATCCTCGGCGATGTAGTTGACGACGAAGCGGAGCAGAAAGCGGTCGTAGAGCGCCAGCAGCTCGTCATCCTCCGGCAGCTCGTTGCTCGCGCCGAACAGCGAGAGCAGCGGCACTCTAATGATTTCTTTCCCGTTGTGAAAGAGCCGCTCGTTGATGAGCGTGAGTATCGCGTTGAGAATCGACGAGTTCGCTTTGAAGATCTCGTCGAGAAACGCGATGTGCGCCTCGGGAAGCTTCCGCGAAGTGACGCGCCGGTAATCGTCCTGCTCGAGAGCGCGGAGGCTCACGGCGCCGAAAATCTCCTCCGGCGTCGTGAAGCGCGTGAGCAGCCACTGAAAATAACTCGCGCCTTCGATGCGCCGGCAGATCTCGTCCGCCAGCATCGACTTCGCCGTCCCCGGCGGGCCGATGATGAGGATGTGCTGCGAGCACAAGAGCGCGGACAGCGCGCCGTCGATCAGCTCGCCGCGCTCGAGGAATGTCTGCCTGAGCTCCTCTCGGATCTTTTTGAGTTTCTCCTGTGCGGTCATTCAGTCTGATAAATTATCAAATGCCCGCTTCGCTGACAACGTGCGCGAAATATACGCGCACCGGCAGGCCGTCGCCGGCGCCGCGCGGGTCGCGGCCGTGGTATTCGAATCACGGTCCATGCTAAATAGAACGCATGAATCGCGACGCGGTTGCCCGCCAGCGGGGCGCGCTCGCCGACGCCGGCTTGGACGCGCTCATCTCCATCTCTCCCGAGAACGTGATTTATACCACCGGCTTCGCGGTGCCGTCGCAGCCGTTGATGCGCTGGCGGCACGCGGCCGCCGTCGTGACGGCCGACGGCCGGCCGGCGATGCTGGCGATCGACATGGAAGAGACGACCGTGCGGAGCGATCCCGAGATCACGAACCTGCGCGTCTACAAAGAATTCGTCGACGACCCGATGGATAAATTAGCCGATCTCCTGATCGAGCTCGGCCTCGAGCGCAAACGCATAGCGATCGAGCTCGAGTATCTGCCGGCGAAAGATTTCGCCACGCTTGAGAGGCGGCTCCCCGGGGCAAAAATCGTCGCCGGCGACGCGATTTTTTCCCAGCTCCGGCAGGTCAAGAGCCCGGCGGAGATCGATCTCCTGCATTTTCTCAGCCGGATCACCGACTCGGCCATCGGCGAGACGTTGAAGAGCGCGCGCGCCGGCATGAGCGAGAACGAGCTCGCCGGCAGCCTTCTGACGCGCCTGTTCGCCGGCGGAGCCGAGAACTTCAAGCTCATGATCATCGCCTCCGGCGAGCGCAGCCAGTACCCGAACGTCGGCCCGACGGCCCGCACGCTCAAAGCCGGCGACCTCATTCGCATGGAAATTTTCGGGCAGAAAAACGGCTATCTCGCCGGAATCTGCCGGACCGCCGTCGTCGAGGGTGCGACGCCGGAGCAGGAGAAGATCTGGAAAAACTTGATCGAATGCAAATATCTCGTCATGGATATGATCAAGCCGGGCGCTTCGTGCCGGGAGGTTTACCGCAAATTCCTGGAGCGCTTCGGCGCGCTCGGCTTCGAGCCGATCAGCTTCGTCGGCCACGGGATCGGCCTCGCGCTGCACGAAGAGCCGTATCTCGGCCGCTACGGCGACGAGACGCTCCAGGAGGGGATGGTCGTCGCCATCGAGCCGCTGGTCTACATCCCGGAACGATTCGGAATGCAGAATAAAGACATGCTCGTTGTCACCAAAAACGGATGCGAGCTTCTATCCGATCGCACGAATACGGACGAACTGCTGACCGTCGGCTGAATCCATGAAGATCGAGCGCATCGAGACGATTCCCATCCGCCTGCCGACGCGGAGAGTGCACCAGTGGTCGAGCCTTACGACGCCGATCGGCGTTTACGTCATCGTCAAAATGTTTACCGACGACGGCGTCGTCGGATACGGCGAGTCGCCGGCGCTGAAGGACTGGGGCGGCGACCACATGAAATATTACGGCGAAACCCCGCAGACGACGGTGCACGTAGTCGAAGACATTCTCGCGCCGGCCTTGATCGGTCACGATCCGTGCGCGATCGGCCTGCTGCATGCGATGATGGACCGTGCCGTCAAAGGCTATCCTTATGCGAAGGCGGCGCTCGACATGGCGCTTTACGATGCCGCCGGCAAGTCGCTCGGCGTGCCTGCGTACGATTTGCTCGGCGGCTGCTACCGCAGGCGTATTCCGGTCGCTCACAGCATCGGTCTCATGGAAATCGAAAAGGCGGTCGACGAAGCGCGCCAGGTTAAATCGGAGGGCATCAAAACGATCAAGCTGAAGGGCGGCCAAAAGCCGGAGCGCGACGTCGAGCTGGTCCGGCGTATTCGCGACGCGGCGGGGCCGGACGTCGAAATCACCGTCGATGCGAATCAGGGCTACGATTCGCCGAAGACGGCGATCAATGCGATCCGGGCCATGGAAGAGTACCGCCTGCTTTTCATGGAGCAGCCGGTCGAGGGACTCGACGCGATGGCGCAGGTCGCGGCGAGCGTGAAGACGCCGATCATGGCGGACGAGAGTGCGTGGACGCCGCAGGACGTCCGCGAGATCGCGCAGAAGAAAGCGGCGGAGATAATCTCGCTCTACACGACGAAGCCCGGCGGTCTCTACAAGGCGAAGATCGTCGCGGCGGTCGCCGAAGCGGAGGGCCTTCGCTGCAATGTGAACGGCTCGGTCGAGACGGGCGTCGGCAACGCGGCGAACCTCCACCTCGCCGCGTCCACGGCCGTCGCGTCGCTCGGGTGCGTCGTGCCCGTCTCGACGCCGGCTGGAAAAGCGAAAGGCATCGCCGGCATCTATTACAGCGACGATTTAATCGTCGACGCGTTCGAGTACGAAGACGGGTATGTCCTCGTCAGCGATAAGCCCGGGCTCGGCATCGAAGTCGACGAGCAAAAGTTGAAGCACTACCGCATTAATTGAGTGGCAAGCACTCGGATTCATGAATATACGCACCATCGCCATCCTCGGCGCGGGCAACGGCGGGCTTGCGGCCGCGGCCGATCTGACGGTCCGCGGCTTCGAGGCGCGCCTCTACTCGCGCTCGGAAAAAACGCTCGCGCCCGTCCTCGAACGCGGCGGCGTCGAGCTGATCGAAGGCGGAAAGAAAAGCTTCGCCAAAATCGCTGTCGCGAGCGCCGATATCGCGGTCGTGGCCGGAAATGCCGATGCGATCATGATCGCGGCGCCAGCCGTGGCGCACTCGGGGTTGGCGGCGGTGCTCGCGCCGCATCTCAAGCCGAATCAAGTTGTATTCCTCAATCCGGGTCATACCGGCGGATCGCTGCATTTCGCCTCGGCGCTGCGCCGTGCGCGTGTGAACGCGACGGTATGTGAGACCGTTACATTGACTTATATCTGCCGCAGCCTGAGCCCCGCGTCCGTCGAGGTATATCGCCGGACCAGGAGCCTTCGGTTCGCCGCGTTCCCGGGAAAAATGACCGCGGACTTGGCGCGCGCGTTGACGGCGCTCTATCCCGAAATCGTAGCGGCGGAAAATGTTTTGGAGACGGGCCTCTCGAATATCAACGCGATCATGCATCCGGCGGGGATGATCCTGAACGCCGGCAGAATCGAAGCCGGCGCGCACGATTATTATTTTTACCGCGATATCACGCCCGCCGTTGCGCGGGTGATCGAGGGCGTCGACCGCGAGCGCTTGCGCATCGTCGAGCGGCTCGGCCTCGAGCCGCGGCCGTTCGTCGAGTTATTTCATCGCGCCGGACTCACCTCGGACGCCGCCCGCGCGAGCGGGTCGGTTTATAACGCGATGCGCGAAAGCGAGCCGAACCGGACCATCAAAGCCCCGTCGACGCTCGACCATCGCTATATGCACGAGGACGTGGGCTACGGGCTCGTGCCGATGGCGGAGCTCGCCGGTTGGCTCGGGATCGCGACGCCGATCATCGACAGCTTGATCGCGCTTGCCTCGGCGATGAACGGCGTCGGTTATCGCCGCGACGGCCTGACGCTCGAAAAAATGGGGCTTGGGTCGGTCCGGCCGGAGGATTTGGCGGCATTGCTGCGCAACGGTTTTGAAGGGGGAGCATCATGAGAGTCGGGTTGTGTTTCGACGGTTTTTATTCAATCACCGAGATGGTCGAGCTCGCGCAGCTCGCCGACCGCATCGGAATGCATTCGATCTGGATGTCCGACCATCTCTGCTTTCGCGACTCAGTCGCGTCGTCGATGGCGTTCCTCGCCAGGACGGAAAAAATTTTGGTCGTCCCAGCGCCGCTGACGCCGTATTCGCGCCATCCGATCATCTCGGCGATGGCGCTCGCGACGATGGACGAGTTCTCCCCTGGCCGGGTCTGGGCGACGACGGGGACGGGCAATGCGGCCGCGCTCGCCGAGGCCGGCATGAAAGTAACGCGGCCGCTCAAGACGATGCGCGAGTACATGACCATTCTACGGAAATTCCTGGCGGGCGAGACCGTCCAGTTCGCCGGCGAAGTTTTCAACGTGAACGGCGCGAAAATGGCGTTTACGCCGTCGGCGCCTTTGCCGATCTACATGACGGCGGTGAAGGACGGCATGCTGCGGCTCTCCGGCGAGATCGGCGACGGAGCGCTGTTATCCGCCGGCTGTGCGCCGGCGTACGTCGCGCGCTGCGCCGCCGAGGTGCGCCGCGGCGCCGAGCGCCGCGACCCCGCGCTCAAAGCACCCGACGTCGGCGGGTTCATCGCGACCGCCGTTTCCGCCGACGCGCGCGAGGCGATCGACGCGAGCAAGAGTTTCCTCGCCTATATTTTTCGCAACAAGCATCATGCGGAGAATATTCGCGCCGGCGGCGGCTCCGTCGATCAGGAGGGGCTCGCGGGCGCCATAGCGCGCCGCGATTGGGAGGGCGCGAAGAAGTACATCAGCGACGACGTTGCCCGCGCGCATTCGATTTCCGGCACGCCGGCGGAATGCGTCAAGCAATTGGAAACGTTTACAGCGGCAGGGCTCGATCTGCCTATTCTCCTGCCGATGGGCACGCCCGAGGCGAGAAAACGGGCGGTTGAACTGGCAAAACAGCTATAATATTAGAATTTCGAAGGCAATGTAGAAACCTGGAGGGTTCGATGATTCTACGCGCGAAGGGCGGAATGCTTCTCTGGCTTGTTGCCGGCGTGTCATGGCTTCTAATTAGCGGACCGGCCGCGGCACAGCCGGTCAACGTCGAGGCCGCGAAGAAGGAAGGGCCGATCGTCGTGTACGGCGCTCAGGTGCCGCAGGCGATGGAAGGCGTCAACAAAGGCTTCGAGAAGAAGTACGGCATCAAAGTCGACTACTGGCGCGGCTCGTCGACGCAGGTGGCCGAGCGCGCGCTCAGCGAATTTCGCGCGGGCAAGCCCGGCTACGACGTCGTCGAGGGCAACCGCGGCGTGCAGCTGATCATGCGCGACGAGGGTCTCTTCGCGAAATTCATTCCGCCCTCGTCGGATAAGTTCCCGGCGAAATTCAAAGAAAAGGACGGCATGATCACGCCCTGGCGCGCGCTACCGATCAGCATTCTCTACAACACCGAGATGGTGAAGGCGAACGAGGTTCCGAAAACCCTCGACGAGCTTTTGAGCCCGAAGTGGACGGGAAAAATCAGCATGCCCGATCCGACACGCCACACGACGACCGCGCAGTTTCTCTGGAATCTGAGCAAATTCAAAGGCGACAAGTGGCTGGATTATGTGAAGGCGCTGGCCAAGCAGAAGCCGATCCTCGTCGAGTCGCTGGCGCCGGTCACCACAACCATCATCAAGGGCGAGGCCGCGGTCGGCATCGCCTACATAAAATATGTCAAGCAGTATAAAGGGCCGGTGAGCTACGTATTGATGGATAAATACTTAACCGACCCGAACTACATGAGCCTCAGCGCAAAGACCACGCGGTCGAACGCGGCGAAGCTCTACATCGACTTCATCTGCTCGGCGGAAGGGCAGAAGTTGACGGCAGAGGAAGGCGAGTTCCCCATGCTGCCGGGCATCATCCCGCCGATCAAAGACGCCGAGAAGGTCGTGCCCGGCATGGTTTTCATGGACAATCCCTCCGAGGAAGAGTTCAACAAGCTCATGAGTACGACGTTCCGGCAGATCTTCTTCGGCCAATAGTTTCGAAAATTTGTGCGGCGCCCGGAAACGGGCGCCGCTCTCGCCTCCAGTCATGAACGGGACAGCGGTTTTGACCCGGGCTTTCGACCGGCCGATACGCGCCGTCACGCGCGATCCGCAGGCCGCCGTGCTCGCAGCCGTCGGCATCGTCATCGCCTATCTGAGTCTTTCGCCCACGCTCATGCTGCTTTACGGCAGCTTCTTGAGCAAACCGCTCGGCGTGCCGGGAGCCTTCACGCTGCGCCACTACGTCCGTGCCTATACCGACCCGCTGACCTATCAGCTGCTTCTGAACTCCTTTATCTTCGCCGCCGGCTCTTCCGTGCTCGCGACGTCCCTGGCGGCGATCATCGCGTGGATCACCGTGCGCACCAACGCGCCGCTAAGAAAAGTCTTTCAGCTCACGGCGATCGTGCCCAACATCTTTCCGCCCGTTATGCTCGCCGTCGCGTGGGGCGCGCTCTTGAGCCCGCGAACGGGCCTGCTTAACCGCTTCGCGATGCAGCTCTTCGGCCTGGACGAGGCGCCGCTCAATATCTATTCGCTGTGGGGGATGATCTTCGTCGAGGGGCTCATCACGACGCCGCTCGCGTTTCTCATCGTCTCGGCGTCGCTCCAGTCGATGGACCCGTCGCTGGAAGAATCCGCGCGCGTCGCGGGCTCGACGAATCTCCAGATCGCCCGCCGCATCACGCTGCCGATCGTGCGCCCCGCGCTGCTCGCGTCGCTCACGCTGAATTTTGTGCGCGCGATCGAAAGCTTCGACACGCCCGCCATCATCGCGCTGCCGGCGCGCATCGAGGTCTTCACGACGAAGATTTACCGGGAGGCGATCGGCGCGTTTCCGCCCAACCAAAATATCGCGGCGACCTACGCGGTATCGCTGCTCCTGATCTCGATGATCTTCGTCTATCTCTATCGCCGGCTGACGTCGCGCTCGGAGCGCTACGTAACGGTCACCGGGCGCGGCTACCGGCCGATGATCATCGATCTTGGCAAGTGGCGCTATGCCGCCACTGGGGTCGCGGCGCTGATCCTGCTGCTCATCGTCGTGCTCCCGTTCGCCGTGTTGCTGTTCGTGTCCGTGGTGAGCTACCTGCATGTTCCCGGCGCGAAAACCTGGGAGCTGCTGACCCTCGATCATTACCGTTCCAACCTGACCGACAGCCGCACATACCGCGCGCTTAAGAACAGCCTCATCCTCGCGGTCGGGGGCGCCACGATCTGCATGCTGCTGGCTTCCGTCACTGCCTACATGACGACGAAGACGAAGGTGGCGGGCCGTTCGCTGATCGAAGCGCTCACGTTCATTCCCTGGGCGTTTCCCGGCACGGCGCTGGCCATCGGCCTGTTATGGACGTACGTCTATGTTCCGCTGCCGATCTACGGCACGCTGTGGATTCTCTTAATCGGATACATCACGCGATTTCTCCCGTACGGTTTGCGGACGATGACGAGCACCGTCGTGCAGGTGCACGACGATTTGCCGGACGCATCGATGACGTGCGGCGCCGGCTTCTGGGCGACATTCCGTCGCGTTCTGCTGCCGCTGCTCCGTCCCGGATTCATCGCCGGCTGGATCATTCTCGCGACTATTTATCTGCGCGAGTTCAGCACCTCGATCTTTCTCTATTCGCCGGGTTCCGAGCCCGTGGGGCCGCTGCTGTATCATTTTTACGTGGACGGGAACCTGGGGCCGATGTGCTCGCTCGGGGTGATTGTAAGCATAATTTGTTTGATCCTGATCATCGTCGCGCAGCGCCTCGGCCGGACGCGCGCGCAAGTAGACATGTAGAGGCATGGAAGCCGGAACAGTAAAAAAACTGATCGAAAAAAATCTCCGGTACGAGGAGATCAAGCGGCTGCTCGTGAAGCTCGTGCAGATGCCGAGCCCGCAGACCGACCTGCTCGAAGCCGAGCCGCAGGTGCTCGGGCTTATTCGCGATGTGATCAAGCCCGAGCTGGAGCGCTCGGGCCTGCATCCGGTCATCGACGAGAAGGGCAACCTCGTGGTTGCGCTGAAAGGCCGCGGCAGCGCGAGCCGTCTCATGCTTGTCGGCTACGGCATGAACGCGGCGCCCAGCACGATGAAGGAGCCCTATTCGGGCAAGGTCATCGATGGAGCGGAGTTCGGGTTGCCGGGCGAATGCGTCTGGGGCCGGGGCGCGTGCGAGCAGAAGGGGAGCCTCGCCGCGATGATGGCGGCTGTGATGTTTATCGGCCACATCCAGGTCGAAATACCCGCCGACTTATACTTCGTCGTCAGCACGGCCGGCGAGACCGGCCGGCACGACGCGCTCGCCCACGTTCTCGCCCGCGACAACGTCAAAGCGGAGTGGGCGATCATCGACGGCCCGCCGGAGATTCAGCTCGGCAATAAAGGACGCGTCGATATCCTCGTGTCGGTGCGCGGCAAGCAGGCGCACAGCAGCCGGCCGTGGGACGGCGTCAACGCCATCGAAGGAGCGGTCAAAGTGCTTGAGCGCATCAAGCCTTTGATGCCGTATCCTGCCGAGCGCACGCATCCCGAGTTGGGCAAGGTGAGCCTCACGCCGACATCCATCGAGAGTTTTCCGAAAGCGACGCACACTATCCAGAGCGAATGCCGCATCGTCTTCGACCGAAGGCTGCTGCCGGGCGACGACCCGGATGAGGCTCTACGGCAGCTCAAGCGCGCGATCGGCACCCTCGAACCATTCGCCGTCACCGTCGAGCGCAAAGATTTCATGTACCCGAGCGAAGTCGCGAAAGACGCCGACTGCGTGCTGGCGCTGACGCAGGCGATCCAGGTGATGCTCGGCCGCGACGCGAAATACAGCTATTCGACCGCCGCGAACGACACCGGCTTTCTCAATGTCAAGGGTATGCAGGCGATCAACTACGGCTCGCGCGATATTCGCTTCCAGCACACGGATCACGATATGGTCCCGATCCAGAGCGTTTTCGAGGCGGCGAAGGTTTTTGCGTTCATGGCGCTCCACCGCTAACGGCGCGGCTCACGCCGGATCGGGGCGCGGCTCCTTTAACGCTTTCTTGTAGATCTTTCCTGAGCCGGTGCGCGGCAGGGCGGCAAGGAATTCGACGAGGCGGGGACATTTGTAGTGCGCGAGCCGCGCGCGGCAATGCTCGATGATCTCGGTCGCGCTC
>DATFWH010000241.1:0-6450 GCA_035259465.1 Binatia bacterium | reverse complement strand
TACTTTATCGAGGAGACCTACGAAGCGGGCCTCGTGCTCGTCGGAAGCGAGGTCAAGTCGCTGCGCGAAGGGCGCGCCAATCTCTCCGACAGCTATGCGCGCATCGTCCGAGGCGAGGCGGTATTGATTAACGCGCACATCAATCCCTACTTCGCCGCCAGCCAATTCAACCATGATCCCACGCGCACGCGGAAGCTCCTGCTGCATAAAAAGGAGATCGAGCGCCTCGCCGGCAAGACCCGGCTGCGCGGTTTAACCTTGGTGCCGCTTCGGCTATACTTCAAAGACGGCCGCGCCAAGGTCGAGCTCGGGCTCGCCCGCGGCAAGAAGCTCTACGACAAGCGCGAGACGCTAAGGAAAAAAGCGTCCCAGCGCGAGGTCGAACGCTCTTTGAAAATTCGTAAGTAGTCAAAATTACAGCGTTTATATTAGCCGTATCGTGATTATATTTACTGAATGGGGGCGATGTGGGTTCGACGGGGACGTCAAGTCAGGGAGGCATGCCGGGGTCCTGTTCATCCCGTTAAACAAACAGGCTGCATTTAACTGCAGACAATTTCGAGTACAAACTGGCTGCTTAACCGCAGTTAGCGTCCTACCGGTTTTCTCCCACGGGACCGGATAGGGCGTCGATTAGTGGGATGGGCCGACTTTCCTGCCGGAGGGGAGAAGGCCGAGATCTAAACCGGCTGGTCCTGAGGCAGCCTGCCGTTTGGCGGCCGCAGGGCGAGATTCAATAAATCGGCTACGCATGTAGTTCTCGCTGGTGTAGCGTTTTCGGACGGGGGTTCGATTCCCCCCGCCTCCACCATTCGATTTCGAAGTAAGCCGCCTTTCGGAGAAATCCGGAGGCGGCTTTTTTTGTTTCATCAAAGGGCGCGGCGTACCGTGTCGGCTGCACGCGGAGCGCCGCTTATCGCAAAATTTCACTTGCCGCCGCTTGTCAGGCCTGATAAGCCCATTCCGTTGATAATTCGGTCGGAACAAAATTAACCGAGGAGGAGGGCACATGATGAAGCAATTGCTAGGCTTGTTGATGGGTTCTCTGTTCCTGGCGTCCGTGGCTGCCGCCGCCGGCCCGAAGGACTACCAGGTCACCGGACCTGTACTAGATGTGAACGACGACGTGATCACGGTGCAAAAAGGCACGGAGAAATGGGAGATCGGCCGCGACAAGTCGACGAAGATCGACGGCGACTTGAAGAAGGGCTCCAGGGTCACGGTCTACTACAAGATGAGCGCGACCAAGGTCGAGGTCAAAGACGCCGGCAAGGCGAAGACCGACGCCAAGTCGTCCGAGAAGAAAACTAAGTAGCAATTTATTGTCGAATAAAAAAAAGGCCGCCGTCGGGCGGCCTTTTTTGTTTCGGGCTTCGAGTCGGGAGTGAGTTGAGTCTTTGTTCTTGCGCGAAACTCGGAACTAGAAACTCGAAACTATTATTCGGATCAATCGCGCCGCGGCGCGTCCAGTGCGGCTTGCAGGCATACCCCGTGCAGATCGACGGCGGTCAGGCCGCAGTATTCCAGCGTATAGCCGGGGCGCGTTTGCGCCAGGCCGTCTTCCAGGAGAGTTTTCAGCACCAGGCGGCGAAAGCTGCCGTGGCCCATCACGCCTTCGTGCTCTTTGAGATCCGCTTCTTCGTGAGTCGAAAAGTAGACGGCCTGCTCGCGCGTCAGCCCATAATTCTGCGTCAGCGCCTGGAAGAAATCCGCGGACCAGTAGCCCGTCTGCTCTTCGGTGGCGCCGGCGGCATAGAACTCCGCCATCGTGCCCTCCCACAGGAGCGATCGCTTGAAATCGAGCTTGGCGCGGAACTCGGCCAGCATCGGCGCGAGAAATATCTCATCCTCGGCGATGCCCAGCGCTTTGGCGGTCTCCACCACGACGTGCACGTGGCCCGGCGGTCTGGGGCGGATCAGCTCGTCGGCCAATTTTTCCGCCATGCGCGCCATCAGCTCCTTATGCTTGCGGAAAAACGCGATGTGCTTGTGGTACGACGCGGCCTCGACAGTGTTGATCTCGATGGTATACGAGCCCCAGTTCTGGAAAAAAATTTTTAACTTTTCGCGCGGCAGCGTGCCCGCCCTGAGCTGCTGCATGAACGGCGAATCGGTCACACGCGAGCGCCAGCGCGCGGCTACTTTGCGATAGTGCTCCTGGACGAATTGACCGGCCTCGTCGGACGATGTCATGGGTCGTGCTCCATCGGCGTCATTTGATGCCGAGCTCGTGATTCACTTCGCGCTGGAGTGAGAAATCGAAAATCTTGGCGGCCGCCGCGGGCTTCGGAAGCTTCAGCAATTCCGCGTCGGCCTTGAGGAACTCCTCGACCTCTTTATCCGAAGGAATGCCCTGGGTCGTAAACGCCGACCGGGAAATCCGATAGGACTCGAGGGCGACGGCATATTCGACGCGCTGAAATTTCGCCAGGATTTCGCTCGTTCCCTGTTCGTTCTCGAAAAAATAACGCCCCGCTTTCGCACGCGCTCTTAAGATGCGCCGCAGCAGGTCGCGGCGCTCTGCCAAAAGCTTGTCCGTCACCGCCGTGCCGTTCTGCAGGTTAACGTCTTCCATCGCCGAGCCGAGGACCGTCATGTGGTATTTGTCGCGCGCCAGAATGACCGTCGGCGGCGACAGAGCGGCGGCATCGATCGCCCCGGCGACCAGGCTTTGCAACTGGGCGGGCACGTCGCCGCCGACGATCACGGTAACGTCCTTCTCCGGGTCCAATCCGCCCTTGCGCAGCAGGCGCGCCGCCGCCGTGTGCTGCGAGCCACCGAGCGTCGTCGTGCCGAGGCGCGTGTTTTTCAGACCGGCGATCGACTTGATGTTCGCCCGGGCCACCAGCCAGAAGAGATTGCGTTTGAGACTCACGGTAAGAGTCTTGAGCGGCAGATCGGTGCGCTCCATCGCCCGGATCACGGTGCCGACGCCGTTGCTGGCCTGCACCTGCCCGCTCAACGCCGCGGCCATCGCGACGTTTCCGCGGATCTGGACCAAATCGACGTCGAGAACTTCCTCGCGAAAGAACCCCTTCTCCTTGGCGATATAAAGATCGATGGACGCGATGCTGCGACTCGGAATCGAAAAGACGATTTTCTCGGGCGCCTGGCCCCACGCCGCCGCGGCATACAGGAGGAAAATAGTCGTCAGCAGAAAACGCCGCCCCGGAAAGAATATGGCGGCGAAATCGGGATTCATATGTGTCGCCGCAGGCCTTTACTTCGATGCCACGAGCGCCGGCTTCTCTTCGGGGCTGATCATGCCGCCGGAGACTATGAGCTTGAAGGCTTCTTCCGGCGTCATCTGGAGCGTGACGACGTCGCGCTCGGGGACAAGCAGATAAAAGCCGGCGGTCGGGTTGGGTGTCGTCGGCACGAAGACGTTGACCAGGCGCTCTTCCGAGAAGCGCCTGAGCTCTCCCGCCGCGTAGCCGGTGGCGAAGCCGACGGTGAACATGCCCTTGCGCGGGTATTCGACCAGCACGACGCGGCGCGTGCCGTTCTCCTGGCTGAAGATGTTCTCGACCAGCTTCTGCACCGAGGTATAGACGCCGCGAAAGATCGGGATACGGATCAGAAAGCCGTCCCAGGCGGCCAGCGCGCGGCGCGTCACGGCTCTGGTCGCGAGAAAGCCAAGCACGACGACCAGACAGAGCGTGATGATCGCACCAAGGCCCGGGATCGGCAGGTAGGTCCTCGGGCGGGCCGCTTCGGGAAGCACGTCGAGCAGGCCGTCCATCACGCTGATG
This sequence comes from Binatia bacterium, assembly GCA_035259465.1. Taxonomy (GTDB): domain Bacteria; phylum Desulfobacterota; class Binatia; order UBA9968; family UBA9968; genus JAJPJQ01. The sequence continues at coordinate 2,698 of DATFWH010000241.1, read as the reverse complement.
ATCCAGCCGAGCAGCCACAGCGTGATGACGAGCGGCAGCAGCACCAAGAGCCCAGCAAAGAAATAGCGGCGGAGGCTTTCCTTGAGTCTCTGCATTAAGGTCGGCGTGTAATACGAATGAAGAGCTTTCTTTCCCTACGTCTTCAGCACCGCGTTGTCAATCAAACGCGCCGCGCCGACGCGGACGGCGAGCGCGAGCAGCGCTTCGCGCTCGATGCGCGGGATTTCCGCGAGCGTCTCGGGATCGCATAACTTCACGTATTCGATCTCGGCCAGCGGCTCGGCCTCGATCGCGGCGCGCGCGGCGGCGATGATCCGGCCGGCGCAGCGCTCGCCCTGCCCCACCACCGCTTCGGCGCGCTGGAGCGCGCGGTAAAGCGACAGCGCGGCTTCGCGTTCGCGCGCGCTCAAGTAGGCGTTGCGCGAGCTGAGCGCGAGACCGTCGCGGGCGCGCACGATCGGATGACTCACGATCTCGACGTCGAAGTCGAGATCCTTCACCATGCGCCGGATCACCTGGAGCTGCTGGTAGTCCTTGGCGCCGAAAATCGCCGTGTGCGGCCGCACCATATTGAAGAGCTTGGCGACGACCGTCGCTACGCCGCGAAAGTGGCCGGGACGAAACTCGCCGCAGAGGAGCGGCGCAAGGCGCTCAACCTCGACCGACGTCTGGTAGCCTTCGGGATAGACCTCAGTCGCCGAGGGGTGGAAAAGAATGTCGACGTCTTCTTTTTCGAGAAGCGCGCGGTCGCGCGCGAAGTCGCGCGGATAGGTAGCGAAGTCCTCGCCCGGCGCGAACTGCGACGGGTTGACGAAAAGCGAGGCGACTACGCGGTCGCCGAGCTTTTTCGCCGCGCGCACGAGCGCGAGATGGCCGTCGTGCAGCGCGCCCATCGTGGGCACGAGCGCGATGCGCTTGCCGGCGCGCCGCTCGGCGTCGGACCAGGCCTGCATTTCTTTTACGGTCTCGATGATGCGCATTGTCTTCGCTTCGCTCACGTTAGGCGTGAGGAATTTAAATGCTCATAGGATGCATCGCGCCCTCCCGCCTAACGCCTATCGCCTTACGGCTTATTCAATGAAATGAATGCTCCTCGTCGGGAAAGCTCTCGTCTTTGACCTCGGCGATGTAGCGCTTAACGGCGTCGGTCATGATGCCCTTGAGATCGGCGTAGCGCTTGACGAACTTGGGCTGGTACATGTCGAAGAGCCCGAGCATGTCGTGGACCACGAGCACCTGCCCGTCGCATTCGACGCCTGCTCCGATGCCGATGGTGGGGATCGTGAGGCGCCGCGTGATCTCGCGCGCGAGCTCCGCCGGCATGCCTTCGAGGATGATCGCAAACGCGCCGGCCTCTTCGACGGCGAGCGCGTCGCGCACGATGCGCTCGCCCGCCTTCTTCTCTTTGCCCTGGACCTTGTAGCCGCCGAAGCGGTGGAGCGACTGCGGCGTGAGGCCGACATGGCCCATGACCGGGATGCCGATGTCGACAATCGCCTTGATCGTCGCCTGCATCTCGACGCCGCCTTCGAGCTTGACCGCCTCGGCGCCGGCTTCGCTCAAGAATCTCCCGGCATTGCGCTTCCCCTCTTCGATATTCACTTGATAGGAGAGAAACGGCATGTCGCCGACGAGCAGCGCGCGGGTGCGCCCGCGCGCGGCGATGCGCGTGTGGTAGAGCATCTCCTCCAGTGTCACCGGCAGCGTGGTCGGCTGACCCTGCACGACCGAGCCGAGCGAGTCGCCGACAAGCAGGATGTCGATGCCGGCGTCGTCCAAGATACGCGCGAACGAATAATCGTAGGCGGTAAGGGCGGTGATCTTCTGCCCTGCCCGCTTCATCTTGACGATCTCCGGCACGGTGACTTTTGGCGCCATCGCGTCCCCCAAAATAAAAAAGCCTTCCGACCGGGCGGAAGGCCATTCAACCGGCGATCCCGGACGCGCAAGCTGAAGCCTTGCCGCCGCGATGACCGCCGCACTCTCCTGGCTCCGTCTCGGTCCAGTTACCTGGATCCAAGCGGTATGTAATGCTGCGTGCCGGAACCCATGTTGTTGATTTCGCGTACCAAGTCAGCCAGATCGCGGCTGCTCGCGACGAAATCGATCTCGGATGTGTTCACCACCAGAAGCGGGCTCTCGTCGTAGTGGAAGAAGAACTGGCTGTACGCCTGAGCCACTTCGGTGAGGTATTCCAGCGTCACGCTACGCTCGTAAGATTTATCTCTTTTTTTGAGCCTTTTGTAAAGGACATCGGGCCGCGCCTGCAGGTAGACCACGAGGTCGGGCTTGGGCAGGCGAGTGTCAAGTAATTGGTAAATCTGCTGGTACAGCGCGAGCTCGTCGGCGTTGAGCGTGAGCGACGCGAATATCTTGTCCTTGGCGAAAAGATAATCCGAGACAGTCGCCTGCGAGAAAAGGTCCTGCTGGACGAGATCGCGCTGCTGGCGGTAGCGGTTGAGGAGAAAGAAGAGCTGGTTCTGAAACGCGTAGGTGTCGCGGTCCTGATAAAATTTCGCGAGGAAAGGATTGTCCTCGACGCTCTCGAAGAGCGTCCGCGCCTGGAATTCGGCGGCGAGCAGCTTCGCGAGGCTCGATTTTCCCACCCCGATCGGCCCCTCGACGACGATGTACTTCTTGGCCGCCATCCCAGGCTGGAAAAGTACAATAAAGACATGGGGAAATCCACTAAATTGCT
>DATFWH010000240.1:0-9564 GCA_035259465.1 Binatia bacterium | reverse complement strand
CGGAGAAGATGTTTTTCTACGCAAAGTTCCCGATGATCTTCGTCGGCGTCGTACTGGGGGTTTTCGTCTATCTTTGGGCCGGCGAGCTGTTCGGTTTCGCGGGGGCGCTCGGCGCGCTCGCGCTGTACAGCCTCGATCCGAACATTCTCGCTCACAGCCCGATCGGGCAGACCGACGTTCCGTTCGCGGCGTTCTTCTTCATCGGGAGTTACTTTTTCTTCCGCTGCCTGCGCCGCCTGGGCTGGCGCGATTTGTTTTGCGCCGGGCTTTTCTGCGGGCTCGCCGCAGTCACAAAATTTTCTTTCGTCGGGATCTTCGCGATCTGGCTCGCCGTCATCCTGATGCGAATCTTCTCTCCGGCGCCGCAGCCCTCGAACATTTTATTAAAAGGAGACGCCGTCACCCGGCGCGAAAAGGCGGTTCTGCTCGGCGCATCGTTCGGCTTCGTATTGCTTATTACCTACGCTTGTATTTGGGCGGCATATGCTTTTCGCTGGGACGCGGTGCCCGGCGGCGCGAGCCATTTCCCGCTGGGTGGGGCGCTGCCTGCGGCGACGCTTTCCCGCGCGGTGTTCGAGCGGGTCGCCGCCTGGCATGTATTTCCCGAAGCGTTCGTCTACGGCGTTCTCCTCGTCAGGGGAACGATACACCGCGCGAGCTACCTGTTGGGACAGGTTTCTCCCGACGGTTTCTGGCTCTATTTCCCCGTGGCATTCGCAGCGAAGACGCCGCTGCCCACGCTGCTGCTGTTGATCGCGGCGATCGCGATTTGGATTCGCCGGCGGCGCATGACTATGGCCGAAGGTTTTCTCGCTTTTAGCGCCGCGGCGTATTTCGCTTTTGCCGTCGCTTCGCGCATGAATATCGGCCTGCGCCATATCCTGCCGGTCTACCCGTTCCTTTACGTCCTGCTCGGCGGTGTCGTCGCGGCGATGTGGAAGTCGCAGTCGCGCGCGGCGCGGGCCGTCGTTGCCGTTCTCGCCGTGTGGCTCGCCGCGGGCACCGCGCACATCCATCCGCATTATCTGGCCTACTTCAACGGACTCGCGGGCGGCCCGTCCAACGGCTACAAGATTTTGGTCGATTCGAATCTCGACTGGGGCCAGGATCTCAAAGGACTGAAAAAGTACGTCGAAAAAAATCGTATGGAGCCGGTCTATCTGAATTACTTCGGGACCGCCGACCCGTGTTACTACGGGCTCCGCTTCTTCGATCTGCCGCGCGTGTTTCCGCGGCCGCTCAGTTGCCCGCAGGAGCCGCCCCGCTCTCCGCCCGGTTTCATCGCGATCAGCGCCACCGACCTGGTCTCGACGTATTTGAGGTATCTTCACTCCTACGATTGGCTCATGCGCTACCGGCCGGTGGCGCGCATCGGTTACTCCATTTTCGTTTACGACATCCGCGGCGACGCGCCGGCGCATAAATACCTCGCATTGATCTACCTCAGGGAGGCGCGAGTCGAGGAGGCCCGCAGGGAATTTGCCTTCGCGGGCCAGCCGATGACGGAGGTGCAGCTCGCGGAATTCGATTTCGGCAAAAATCCGGAAACCTATGGAGCCCTCGGGGTCGCCTTTTTCGAGAAAGGTATGATGGATGCCGCGATTATTTCGTTTCGCCGGGCGATCGCGTTGAACCCCGCCGATTCGGACATGCACAACAATCTCGGCATCGCTTATTTACGACAAGGAAAAATCGAGCCGGCGATCGATGCGTTCAAGCTCGCGCTGAAAGCCGATCCCCGGAATGCCGAAACGTATAACCAGCTCGGCAAGGCCTATGAAAAGCTCGGCCGCGGCAACGATGCGATCGCGGCATATCGAGAAGCGCTTCGCCTTGATCCCGATCACCGCGAAGCACGAGCAGCGCTTCAGAAAACGCCGCCGGGAAAGTAGCCCAAAAGAAGCCTCGAATCCATAAAGGGAAAGAAAAGAAAGCCTTGTAACTCCGCGGAGCATAACCTCATAATCGCGAATTTCCGTCATTCCTCCCGCGTTACGTAAAAATACACCGCTGACAAATCTCGGTTAAATGTCGGATAAGATGCGGTTGAATTCGCAACGCATTACCGCCTGGCACATACGTTGCTCGAATATCTCGGCAGGGAGGAAAAACCATGCCGGGATCATTTCGGTCGACGAACGCTTTTATCGTCGCTGCTTTCTTGCTCTTCTTTCTCGGTTTGGTGCTCAAAACCCTCGTCGGAGCCCAGATGCGGGAAGGAATCGGCAACGCCGGCGGCGGCCCTTTAGAGGCCGGCGCCGACGACGCTGGCGGGCGGATTGCGCCGGCGCTCCGGTTATCTTCTTTGCCGATCAACAGGGCACAAAATGGCTTGACGCTGGGCGAGCCGATCGCGGCGCTCCGATCGACGGGGCGGGCGATCGACGCCGGGAGGGTCGCGTCGGGCGCCGAGCTGCTGGCGGTCCTGCCGCGCTATCTGCCGAAAGGCGCGACGCGCATGCTGGGGGTTTACATGGACGGCCGGCTCGCCGCCATCGCGACCAACTATCGCGACGGCGGCGCCGAAGCGTGGGAAAAATTGATCTCCGCGACCACGGCAAAGTACGGAGAAGCCACCGCGGCCGAGCGCGATGCGAGAAAGTGGAGCGACGGCCAGGTGGTGCTGGTGCTGAGAAAAGAGGACTCGGGCTCGATAAGCGCCACCGTCGCTTTTATCGACTCGCTGCAGAAATATTACAGCACGGTAAGCTCGCGGGCGGCGGGATTTTAGGTTTTGAAATCCGGATATCCGGTCTTCGCGGCTTTTTCCTTGTAATTTTTGATCAGCTCTTCGCGCGGGACCTCGTGCGCCCAGATCGCTTCGGTGAAGCTCCAGAGCGTGAAAGGGTGCGCTCCGAGCGCGTAGAGCCTCCCGTAGTCGCGCGCGGCGAGCGCCGCGCGCTCCTCATCGCTGAGCTTTAGCGGCTGGTCTTTCTCCCACCTCTCGACGAACGCGGCGGGACTTGTCTTGTATTCCTTCTCCCAAGCCTCGTTCATGTTCACCTGGTGGATGAACTTGTTCATCGCGTATTTGCTCATGACGCCATCTCCTAATGCTGCATGCGGTGCTCGCCGCCGGTTGCGGCCGATGTATAACCCCGCAGCTCGTCGTACTTAGCGACCTGCTCGGGGGTGAGGATCTGCTTTTGCTCTAAGTGGGCGCGGAGGTGAGCGGCCCGAAGTTCCCCTTGGAGGCGGCCGATCTCGGCGAGGGAAGTGTCGAGTTGAGAGCTGTCGATCGCGCCGCTCGCGAATAGTTGATCGAGCTCGGCCTCTTTCTCGACTATGCGTGTGCCGAGCGGGATCGTCTCGTTCAGCATGACTTTACGGATAGCTTCCGTACGGCGCTTCTGCGCATCGGTCAGTTTCAGCTGGTCGGCCAGTTCCAGCACATGCGCAGGCCCCGGATAATGGTTCAGCTCGCCCGCTTTGGCGAGCGCCATGCCCTGGCCGTTGAGATAGCCGCGAATCTCGTCCTCGGAGAGCGTCTTGATGTCGCGCGACTCCTGTCCGGCGTAAGGGGATGAATGTTGTTGAGCGTAGGCCGGCGCCGGCCAGAGGCAGATCAGCAACAAAAATATTTTATACATGGTCGTACCTGAAAAACGGAATCGCCGGCCAGCCCGCGTCGAGGCCTTCGGCGTAGGCCGCCTTCTTCGCGCTGGCGACGCCCATCATCATGATGAAATTCAAAAAGCCGTGCGTCATATTGCCGGACTGTCTCAATTGATCGAACGAGCTGTGGTTGACCGCGCCGTTGACGTCGCCCTGCGCGATCCAGCCGACGGCGGTGGCGTCGAAGTTGGGATCCAGCAGATGGCGCTCGAACTGCTTCGGCCCGCCGATCTCCAGCGAGAGGTGGCCGCTCACGACGACCGCGATGCGCTTCTTGGTCTCCAGGCCGTCGATGACGGCGCGGATCGCCTGACCGACCTGATAGAATCTTTTCGGGCGCGGCAGCGGGGGCGCGATGCAGTTCGTCAGGATCGGCACGATCGGGATGTCCATGTCTGGCCGGATGAACGTGAGCGGCACGATGATCGAGTGGTCGATCGTGAGCTCGTTCGAGTAGGCGAAGTCGACGCCGCGGTCGAAGGCGCCCTCCATGATCGCGTCCGCCATTTCCACGTCGCCGGGAATCTTATGGTACGGCAGGCCGAACTCGCGCGTCTCGTCGTAGAACGTACCGGCGTAGGCATCCATCTTGCCGATCATGAAGGCCGGCATGTTGTCCATGAAAAACTGGTGCAGGTGATCGTTGCCGATCGTAACCAGCACGTCCGGCTTCGCCTCGGCGAGCTTCGCCTTCATCATAGCGATGCGCTCCAGCACCTTCTCGCATCCGGGCGGACGCGTCGGCTGCTTGAAGAGCCGCGGCATGAAAGGGTTGTGGGTGATGCCGATGATGGAAACGATTTGGGCCATAGAGACTCCTTAACACGCCTGTTTACCACTAACGGATATTTGAGTCACCACCGCGAAAGCGGGGGTCCAGGTTCAGAGAAAAAGACTGGATTCCCGCTTTCGCAGGAATGACGGAGAGAACGAATCCCCGCGCCAATATTTCAAGAAGCGCTCGGTTCTAAAATGATCTTACCCAAAATCCGCTCTTCTTCCATGATCCGGTGCGCCGCGGCGGCTTCGCCGAGCGGCATGGTGCGGTCGATGATAGCGCGGATTTTGCCCGCGCCGGCGGCTTCGAGCGCGCGCTCGACGTCGCGCCGGTTCGTGCCCGCCGCGCCGAGAATCTTCATGCGCCGGAGATAGAGGCGCTTCACGTCGAGCGTGACCTGGCCGCCGCCGTGGCCGCCGGCCGTCACGAGGCGGCCCGCCCAAGCGAGGCTGTTGAAGGCGCCGGGCCAAAGTGTCGGGTCGGCGATGTTCTCGTAGACGACATCGGCGCCGTGGCCGCCGGTGATGCGCAAGACTTCTTTCGCGAGATCCTGCGTGCGGTAATTCACGCCGAAATCGGCGCCGTAGCTTTGCGCGATGGCGACGCGCTCGTCCGACCCGGCGCCGGCGATGATTCTCGCGCCGAGCATCTTTGCGACCTGTATGCCGGAGCTGCCGAGCGCGCCGACCGCGCCCATGATCAAGACCCATTCGCCGGCTTGCACTTCGGCCTTGTTGACGAGGAGATTGAACGCCATCGGAAAGTGGCGCGTGATCACCGTCGCATCGGCGAAAGCGACGTTGTCCGGAATCACGTAGGCATTTTTCGCGGGCACGGCGACGTATTCGGCGTAGCCGCCCCAGCGGTGCACGCCGATGTGCCGGCTCTTCGTGCAGTTTGCTTCTTCGCCTTCACGACAATAACGGCAGTCGCCGCACGCGATCATCGATATAACCGCGACGCGCGCGCCGACCGGTGGATTCCCGACGCCTTCGCCGCCGGCCGCGACGATGCCCGCGGGATCGACGCCGAGGACGAGCGGAAGCTTGACGTCGGCGGGATATTTTCCCTCGCGCACGACAAGGTCGAGCGTGCGGTTGACCGATACCGAATGGACTCGTACGAGCACTTCGCCGGGTCCGGGCGAAGGCGTCTCGACGTCTTCGACATGGAGAACGTTGGGGCCGCCGAATTCTCTGAGAAGGACGGCTTTCATAGCTTCGGAATGATTTGCTTGCCCCAGGCTTCGATCACTTCGAGATAAATCCCCTCCGGCGGCGTGAGCAATAATCGCTTTACCCCCGCAGCGTCGAGCTCGCGCACCCGCGCGGCGCATTCTTCCGCCGTGCCGGCGATCGTGAAGCGCCGCACGAGGTAGTCGCTCACGAGATCGGGATCGATGCGGTCCTCGAGCGGCTTCGAGATATCGAAGCCGCGCATGAAGCGCTCGACGCCGGCGACCTCCTCCGGCGGGACGGTCTCCATGGTGAAGCGAAAGTTATGGTGCGCGCGGTTGGCGAGCCGCGCGCGCACGACCCTGCGCGCATCATCGCCGTTCTGCCCCACGACCGTCATCCCCGCAGGCATGACGTCGACCGCCGCCGGGTCACGCCTCGCTTCGCGCGCGCCTTCGGCGACGCGCTCGCGCGCCCAGGCGAGAACTTTAAGGTCGAAGCCGCTGCCGAGAATCACGCCGTCGGCGACTATGCCGGCGAGGCGGAGCGTCCGCGGCCCTTCGGCCGAAACGTAAACGGGCGCCGGCAATTTCCCGACGCGGAGCTTGACCGTGCCTTCCGCCCGCTCTTTGCCGCGCGGCACGGCGATGCCGTTTCCGCCGAGCAGATGGCGAATCGTCTTCAGGCCGCCCTCGAAGTCGACGAGCTTCGTCGCCTGGCGGCCGAGGCTGTAGACCGGGCCGTCGCCGGTGCCGAGGCCGAGAACGGCGCGGCCGTTCGAAATCTCGTTCAGGGTCGCGGCGGAGTTCGCGAGCACGCTCGGGTCCCGGTAGACCATGTTGCTGACCGCGGTGCCGAGGCGGAGCCGCCCGGTATGCGTCGCGATCAGCGACAGGACCTGGAAGGGGTCGAGAGAGTTCATCTGGCTGTCGGCGAAGAAGATGCCGTCGAAGCCGGCGGCCTCGGCGGCGCGGGCGCGCTCGAGCGCCTGCGCGATCGTCCGCGCCGAGCCGTGCAGGTGGAGTTCCATCAGCGCCAGAGATTTTTAAAGAAGCCGCTCTTGTCGAGATCGTTGTAGAAGCTCGCGTCGATGAAGTCTTCGGCCTTGTACTGCTTCGCCTTGGGATTCGTCGCCGCGAGCTGCTCGAGGATCGTTTCGAGTCCCTTCACAGGGAGCCGCGGAGTCTTTTCAATGAAGTTGGTCGCGTAGGCATGCGACCATTCAAGGACCTCGCGGTCCTGCGTGCGCGTGTACTTCGCGATGATTTTCATGCCCAGCTCTTTGTCGGTGAAGAGGCGGTGTACGCCTTCACTGTACGCCAACAGGAAGCGCTTCACCGTCTCTGGATCTTTTTTGATGTAGCTGCGCGTTGACACCAGACTTACCGTCGGATAGTCGAGGCCCACGTTCTTGAAATCGGCGAGCAGCGTAAAGCCTGCCTTCTTCGCCTTGAAATCGCCCGGCGATGAGAGATTGCCGCCCTGGAGCGCGCCGGCCTGCATGCCGGCGAGGATCTCCGGCTGGCCGTTGGTCTGGAGGATCTTGACGTCGCGGTCGGGCTCGAGTCCCCATTTGCGCAGGAGATATCTGAGTGTGAAATCCGTCGAGGAGCCGTAGGTCGTGATGCCGAGAGCCTTGCCCTTCAGGTCTTCCGGCTTTTTGATGGCCGGGTTTACGTAGACGTAAAACGCCGGCACGTTCACCACGCCGCCGACAACGGCGATGTCGGCGCCGGCGAGATTGGCGTTGACGATCGCGCCGCCGGCGAGCGCGACGGGGAACTCGCCCGCCACCACGGCCTGCGAGATGCGCGCGCCGCCGGCGACATAGACGATCTCGACGGTGAGGCCGTGCTTTTCGAACAGGCCGGTTTCTTTCGTGAGATAGAAGGCTGTCTGCGTCGCGCTGATCGCGCTGTAGGCGACAGGAATCTTTTTCGTCTGCGCCTGGACCGGCGCGGCGCCGAGGAAAACCAGCAGTGCGACAACGACGGCCGATCGTCTCATGACACGCTCCTTTTTAACGCAGGCATTTAATAACATACATGCCGCGGACCGCCAACCGAGCGTTGTTGACATCCCGGGGGGCGAAATATAAGAAAGGCCCGGATGCGGCAAATCCATTCATCCCGGGAGCGACGCTAGTGCAGACCATCAAGGACATCCAGGCAAAAAGCGAAAATTCAAATGTGCGCGTCATCGGCCATCACGATCTCAACGGCCACGGCGACGGCATGCAGCTTTTGAAGAAGGGCCGCTACGTCTACGTCGCGCATCTCGGCACCTCGCCGATGGCGCTGACGATCGTCGACGTCGCCGACCCGACGGACCCGCGCGTCGTGCGGCAGATGCCGCATCCGTCCAACACGCACGCGCACAAGGTGCAGATCGCCGGCGACATCCTGATTCAAAACCAGGAGCGGCCTTACTTCGACAAGACCGTTTCGGCCAGCGTGCCGAACGAGGCGGGCATACGCATCTATTCGATCGAGAAGCCCGACGAGCCGCGCGAGATCGGCTATCTCAAATTGCCTGGCAAGGGCGTGCACCGCATGTGGTTCACCGACGGGAAATACGCGCACGTCGGCGCGATGCTGCCGGGCATCAAAGAGCGCGCGTATCTTATCGCCGATCTTTCCAATCCGACTCAGCCGAAGGAAGCCGGCCGCTGGTGGATTCCGGGCACAAAAGAAGGCGAGGAGACGCCGCCCGACTGGACGCCGTTTCCCGGCGAGCACTTCCACGTCCACGGCATCATCCCCGAGGGGAACCGCGCCTATGTCGCGATGGTCGACGCCGGCATGGCGATCCTCGACATCACGGATATCTCCAAGCCCAAGACGATCAGCCGCATCGATTGGAGCCCGCCGTTCGGCGGCTACGCGCATACGACGATGCCGCTGCCGGGCAGAAAGCTCGTCGTCGCGGTCGACGAGTCGGTGAAGTACGATTGCCAGGAAGGGGAAAAGCGCGTCTGGCTGATCGACATCCGCGAGGAAAAAAATCCCGTGATCGTCAGCACGTGCCCCGTGCCGGAAGGGGATTTCTGCAAGCGCGGGCTCCGCTTCGGGCCGCACAACGTGCACGAGCATCGACCCGGAGCGTTTCACAGCGAAAACTTGATCTTCGTCACCTACTACAACGCGGGACTCCGCGTCTTCGACATCCGCAACCAGTACCGCCCCGAAGAAGTCGGCTTCTTCGTGCCGCCGCCGCCCGAAGGGCAGAAGGCGCCGATGTTCAACGACCTCTACGTCGATGCCGACGGCCTCATCTACGTCACCGACCGCATCAAGGGCGGGTTATACATTCTCGAATACACCGGACCGAAGATCCAGTAGCGGCCGTATTTCGATGAAGGCGGGACGATGAAGTCGTACGCAGCTGCTCTTGCCGCCGCCTTTCTACTTCAATGCGCCGCGCTCGCCGCCGCGCCCATCGACGAGCTCGCCGCGAAGGCGAAAAAAGAGGGCGCGCTCGAGCTGCTCGCGCCATCGACGCTGGGCCCGCAGGGCGCGCAGGCGCTCGCCGCCGGCTTCAACAAAAAGTACGGCCTCCATATCAAGGTAAATTACAGCCCGTCGAACAACATGGTCGGCGACGTCGCCAAAGTCGTGACGCAGGAAGCCGCCGGCGCGCAGCCCGAATGGGACGTCATGGTCGTCACCGACGCGCACCACGCGACGCTTTGGCTCAGAAAGCTGCACCAGCCGTTCGACTACGCCAAGCTCGGCGTCAATCCGCGCTGGGTCCAGTACGACAGCTGCACGATCATCTTCGCCAATCAATTCGTCTATCCTGCCTACAATAAAAACGCGCTGCCTGAGAAAGACGTGCCCAAGCGCTGGGAGGACCTGCTCGATCCCAAGTGGAAGGGCGGCAAGCTCGGCATGTCGACGACGACGCACCACCTGGCGCGCCTCGCCGCCGGCGCGTGGGGCGAGCAGAAGACGACCGAATACGTAAAGGCGCTCGCGAAACAGGATTTGGTCCTCG
>DATFWH010000239.1:0-5495 GCA_035259465.1 Binatia bacterium | reverse complement strand
ATTCAGTTGAGGGGTTAGTCTTGCCGTCCCAGCCGATCGCCGAGACCGCCTCATCGATCAGCGAGTAATAGTCGGTATCCATCTTCGGCGTGCCCTTCGCGACGAAGTCGCCGCGCAGCAGCACGTTCTTTCTCCGGAACTCGACGGGCTCGATGCCCATCTGCCGCGCGACGCTGTCGATCGCGCATTCGATGCCCCAGGTCGTCTGGACTTTTCCGGTTGCGCGCGTGTGGCTCGCGGGAACTTTGTTGGTGTACGCGCAGCGCGCGTGGATGCGCAAATGCGGAATGCGGTAGCAGCCCCAGGCCGAGATGACGGCGTTGTGCGTCGTGGTGGCGCCACCGGTCGTATACGCGCCGGTATCGACGAGCAGATCGACGCGCAGCGCCGTCAGCGTGCCGTCGGATTTGACGCCGATCTTGGCTTTGTATTCCATCGCGTGCCGCGAATTCTGCCGGAAGCTCTCGGCCGCGGTCGGCACGAGCTTCACCGGCCGCCGAATTTTCCGCGCGAGAAAAAGCGCGGCGAGCACGGAGTTGGTGACGATCTTCGAGCCGAATCCACCGCCGACGTACGGCACGCGGACGCGGACCTTCTCCGCCGGCAGGCCGAAGAAATGCGCGATCTCGCCGCCGTCGCGAAACGGCGAGCTCGTGCCGGCCCAAAGATCGACCTCGTCGCGCTCGAAGCGCGCGACGCAGCCGCCGATGTTTTCCATCGGATGGTGGAACATCGCCGGCGAAGTATAGGTCTCCTCGAAGACGCGGTCGGCTTCCTTGAAGCCGTGCTCGATGTCGCCCCATTCGAGCTTGTCTTCGAGGAGCAGGTTCGTCCCGTGGTCTTCGTGCAGGATCGGAGCGCCCGGCGCGAGCGCCGAGGCGGCGTCGAACAACGCCGGCAGCGGCTCGTAATCCACTTCGATCATCGTCGCGGCGCGCCGCGCGGTGCGCAGGTCTTCGGCGACGACCAGCGCGACGAGCTCGCCGTCGAAGCGCACTTTGTCGATCGCGATGAAATTCTCGTCGTCGCGGAGCTTCAGCAACTCGTGGCGCGGCGCGGGCAGCAGCGGATTTAGTCCCTCGATCTTGTCGCGATGAAGCACTCCTAAGACGCCGGGGAGTCTTTCGGCTTTGGAGGAATCGATCGCGCGGATGCGCGCGTGCGAATAGGCGCTCAAAAGCGGCGCGCCGTACGCGAGACCGGGCAGTTCAGGGAGGTCCTCGACATATTTGGCTTTGCCGGTGACTTTTTCTCGCAGATCGAAGCGCGGCTCGCTCCGCCAATGCTCTCGGGGCTCTGCTTTCATTCCTTCGATCCTCGTTCTTTCATCGCGCGCCAGACTTTTTCCGGGGTGAGCGGCACGTTTTGCATGCGCACGCCGACGGCGTTTTCCACGGCGTTGCATACGGCGGGCGCGACGGCGAGGATGCCCCCCTCGCCCATGCCTTTTGCGCCGTGGGGCCCGCGGCCGCCGCCTTCTTCGAGAATGATCGTCTCGAAATTCGCCGGCACGTCGCTGAAGCGCGGCAGGCGGTATTCGATCAATGTGCCGTTCATCAGCTCGCCGTTCTCGTAGGCGAGATCCTCGAAAAACGCCTGGCCGATGCCGAACACAGCCGCGCCCTCATCCTGCCCGCGGCACTGCTGCGGATTGATCATCTTGCCTGCGTCGGTGAGAGAGACATAATTTGCGAGCTTCGTCTCGCCGGTGTCGCCGTCGATCTCGACCTCGGCCGCGCCGAAGCCGATTTCCCAGAACGGCGACGGGTAGCCGAGCGGCACCGCGGAATTCTTGGGAACTTTGAAATAGCCGCGGCCGACGATCTCCCCTTCGGCCGCGCCGAAATGACGCCGCATGACCTCGCGGATCGCCATGTTCTTGCCGCCGCCGGAAAGTTTGCCCTCATTCAGCGAGACTTCGTCGGCCGGAACGCCAAAGAGCCCGGCCGCTGCGGCGATGAGCTGCGCGCGCGCGTCGCGCGCGGCCTGCTGCATCGCGAGCCCCATCACGGTGGTCGCGCTGCTCGCGTTCGTGCCTTTGTCGAACGGCGTATATTGCGTGTCGAGCTCCGCCGCCTGCACGCTCTCGACCGGCACGGTCAGCTCGTTCGCCACCAGTTGCAGGAATGCGGTGCGCATGCCCTGACCGATCTCGACCGAGCCGCTCGAGTAAACGACGCTGCCGTCCAGCAAGATTTTCACGAGTGCGTGCGCGGCCTTGTTCGTGCCGCCGCCGTCCTTCACCGCGGCGGCGAAGCCGCGGCCGCGCTTTATGCCGGACTCCGAAAACTTGACACTCGCGCGGCTCATTTCATTCGCGACGCGCTTCAGCGCGCCGTGGAGATCGCAATCGATAGGCGTGTCGCCGGCGGCGTATTCGTCGCCGCGGCGGAGAAGGTTCTTTAGGCGCAGCGCGTTCGCGTCGATATTCAAGCGCCGGGCGATCATCTCGAGATGCGAGTCGTACGCGTAGGCCGCCTGCGGCGCGCCGAAGCCGCGGAATGCGCCCGCCGGAACCGTATTGGTATATATGGTATAGGCGTCGGTGCGCACGTTCGGGATCGGATACGGCCCGTGGGCGCGATAGCCGGCCTTCTCGGTCACCGACGGCCCGGAGTTCGAGTAGGCGCCGCCGTTGAGATAAAGCTTGCATTGCCGCGCCACGAACGTGCCGTCGTTTTTCACGCCGGTCTTGATCGTGATGCGAGCTCGCGGCTGGCACATCGTGCGGAAGGTCTCTTCCGCGGTGTAGGCGATGCGCACCGGCCGGCGCGCCATGCGCGAGAGCGCCGCGGCGATCGCCTCGTTCTTGATGCCGCTCTTCGCGCCGTACCCGCCGCCGACATACGGCACGATCACGCGCACGCGGCCGAGCGGCAGGCCGAAGATGCGCGCCAGCTCCTGCCGCTGCGGAAACGGGCTCTGGGTCGCCGACCAGACCGCGAGCATGTCGCCGTCGAACCTGGCGACGCTCGTGTGCGGCTCCATCGGATAGTGCTGCGCGCTGGGGAAATCGAACGTGTCCTCGAAGACGTGGTCGGCGGCGGCGAAGCCGGCATCGGCGTCGCCGCGCTCGTAGCGGAAATGAAAGCAGACGTTGCTCTGCTCGTGCACGATGTGGCTCGCGCCCGTGCCGAAGTCCGGCGACTTGCGCCCCTCCTGACGCTCGTGGACCAGCGCCGCTCCCTCGCGGAGCGCGTCGTCGATAGTCGCGACGACGGGCATCTCCTCGTATTCGATATCGAATGCGGCCAGCGCCGCAACCGCGGCGCGCTCATCGACGGCCGCCACCGCGGCGACGACGTCGCCCGCGTAGCGGACCTTGTCGAGCGCCACCACGGGCTGGTCCTTCACGTAGGGCCCGTAGAGCTTCTCCGCGACATTCAGGTTCTCGCGCGTCAGGACGGCGAGCACTCCCGGCATCGCCTCCGCGTTGCGCGAATCGATGCGCTTGATCCGCGCGTGCGCGAATGGGCTGCGCAGCACCTTGCCGTAGAGCATCCCCGGCAATTTCAAGTCCCCCGCGTAAACGCCCGCGCCGGTCACCTTGTCGCGGCCGTCCGCACGCGGAATATTTTGTCCGATCGGCGAGCTCAAGTAAGCCTCGTCAGTTTTTAATCCCTTCCTTCGCCACTTCCCTCAACATCCGGTAATCCACGATCTCGCTCACGGCGATGTCCCGCGTGACGCCGGTCTCCTTCTTCACCTGCTGCATCAGGTCCTCCAGCGCATCGGCGCTCACCGTGCCGTCGTCGCTCAGCGTCTGGAGCACCACCTTATATGTCTCTTCCGCGGTCGCCGGGTCGAGGCTGAATTTTCTCCCGATGAACTCGACCACCTCTTTTTTCTCCTGGCGCATCGCGCGCAGCGCACGCAGAAATCCGCGCAGCACCTTCCGCACCTGCTCGGGGTTTTTCTCGATCTTCTCCTTCGTGGTTGCGATGCCCGTGAGCGGCTGCTGCATCACATTGCCCGCGAACATCAGTTCCTTGAATCCCTTCTGCCGCATGCGGAAATTCCACGGCACCGGCATGATCGCGCCCTCGACCGAGCCCGCCTCCATTGCGGCCATGCGCACCGACGCCGCGCCGATCACGATGTAGGTCACGTCTTTATCCGGGTCGAGACCCATAGCCTTCAGCACCGCGCGCGTCGACGCCGTACCCGTCCCGCCGATCGAGCTGATGGCGACCTTCTTTCCCTTCAAATCCTTCGCCGACTGAATCGCCGGCTGCCCTATGAAATAGAACAGCACGCTCTTGAAGTCGTGCGAGAGTATCTTCACCGGCGCGCCGCGCACGGCTGCGAGAAACGCGGTGCCCGCGCCGTACATATAGTCGACGTCGCGGCTGCTCACCATCGCGCTGATCGCGAGGTCGCCGCGCAGGATGCGGAACTGGAGATCGACGCCCTCCTTTTTATACAGGCCTTTTTCGATGCCGTAGAGGAGCGGAGCGATGCTGATGCTCTCGCTCGAGTGCGTCAGCAGCGCGCGGTCGAGCTTCTGCGCGTCGGCCGGCGTGGGGGCGAGCGCAAAAAAAGAGATCCCGAGCAAAATTCCCAGCTGTCGCATCGCCGTCGTCTCCTCTTACCTGGAATCGCGATCGGAATCCATAAGGGATTGTTGACAATGAAAATCTCTTTCGATAGGTAACACCGCATGAGCGAACATATCAAAATGACACAACAGGAAGCAAAAGCAAAAGTTGCCGCTCTTCGCCAGATCGTGCTCGACACGTACGAAAAAGAGATCCGCAACCACCCCTACTTTCGCGACCTGCGCGCCGGTACGCTGGAAAAAGGCCATCTGCAGTTCTGGGTGAAGAACTGGCACGCCTTTGCAGTCGAGGTGAACACCGGCATGGCGACCGTCTACCACCAGTTCGTCGGCTTCTTCAAAAGACACCCCGAGCTGGAGGACATGGTCGCGCAGAAAATCGGCGAGGAGTTCACGACGCCCGGCCTCGGCGGCCACGCGCGCGTCCTCTTGAAGCTCGGCGCCGCGCTCGGCGTGAGCAAGGAAGAGATGATCGAGTGCGAGCTGATCCCCGAGGCGCGCGGCCTGGTCGATTTCTTCGTGCGCTCGTGGATCGACGTGCCGCTCGCCGAGTGCTACGCGATTCACCTCGAAGAGGAGATCTTCGGCCATATCGCGCAGGACTACCGCCAGGCGCTCCCGAAGTACGGCTTGTCGAAGGAAGAGATGTCCTACTTCCGCATCCACGAGGAGGCGGATCTCAGCGAGGAGCACGGCGGCACCAACCAGCGCATCCTCGAAGCCGCGCTGATGGACGGCTACGGCCAGGAGCGCGCCGGCTGGCCGCTCGAATACTGCTCGCGCGTCTCCGTGCAGATGATGACCACCTTCTACGACGGCATCTATAGAAGGTACAAAGGCATCAAGCTGTAGGTCGCGGCTGACGGCAGCCGTCTAATTTTTTCGCGAAGCCGTTCGTCCTTTGCTTGTCGAAGGATGAACGGCTTTCGTGCGTCCG
>DATFWH010000238.1:0-6018 GCA_035259465.1 Binatia bacterium | reverse complement strand
TCAAGCGCGTCTCGGGGAGATAGCTCACGAAATTGATGCCCGCGTCGCTGAGGCCCGCGACGATGCGCTTGGCGAGTTCGGCTTCCATGATTCGGCGCGGCGCGCGTTAGGCCTCCGGCAGCACGCCCGCTTCCTTGAGCTCTTTGAACAGCTGCTCGCGCGCCTCTTTCGGCATCGGCTGCGTCTCCCATTTGGGAAAGCGCTTGACGGCGAAGCCGCGCATGCGGAAGACGTCGCCGAGCGCGCTGCGGCCATACTTGCGCAGCGCCGCGCCGACCAGCCGCGCGGCGGTGTTGACGCGCTGCTGCAGCGTCACCGCCTGATCGTATTTTTTCTCGTCCAGCGCGCGCCAGAGACTCACCGACAGCTCGGGCAGGAAGCTCGTCGGAGGATTGATCATGCCGGCCAGGCCGAACGGCACGAGGCCGAAGAGATCGGCGTTGCCTGTGAAGACTGAAACGTCGGGCGGAAACAGCCGTACGTATTCGAGCAGCGCGCCCGCGCCGTAGGCGACCTTGATGCCGCGGATGGTCGGGACCTGCTCCTTCATGCGCTTGGCGAATTCCGGCGGCACGGAGATGCCGGAGTATTTCGGGTTCTCATAGATATAAATCGGCAGATTCACCGCCTGCGCGACCTGCTTATAGTGCGCGACGATCTCATACTCGCTGTGATCGGAATAATAATACGGCGGCACGACGCCGACGGCCGACGCGCCCTTCTCCGCCGCATGGCGCGCGAGCTCGGCAGTGCTCTCGCCGTCCGCCGTGCCGACGTGAACGATCACCGGCAGCCGCCCGCGCGCTTCGCTGAGCGCGACTTCCGCCGCGCGCTTCCGCTCCGGGAGCGACATCGCCGGGCCCTGGCCCGACGAGCCGAGCACGAAAAGACCCTGAACGGACGTTTTCACGTAGAAATCGACGAGCTGGCGCATCACGCCCTCGTCGACTTTCTGCTTTTCGTCGAACGGAGTGATGAGCGGGATCAGGACGCCTTTGATCATGAGATTCTCCTATCGCGCCGCAGCTTCGCGCACTCCTGTGAACGAGTCGAAATAAAAGACCTCGGACGCCTTTTCTTTCGGCAGCACGCCTTTGGGACGCTCACCCTTCTGCGCCGCGGCGATCGCTTCGCGAATGATGCGGCGAAACATGATGACGCCTTTGTCGGAAGTCGCGAGCCGCTCCTCGCGCTCGCCGAGAAACCCCTGCGTCGACTGGCTCATGATGTCTTCCTGGCGCACGTTGCCTTTGAACGGCATGTATTTGCGGTTGTCGTACGCCTTCACGTCATGCTTCGGCACTTCGGCCGCGCGCATCGCTTTGAGCTTCTCGAAAAACTGCGGATCTGAGCCGGTGTAGTAGTTCACCGTGTAGATCGTGAAGTGCTCGTCGTCGTTGGGCGTGAGAAACAGCACGTGCTCGCACTGCGAGCCTTCGGTCATGAGTTTTACCGCGTCGACTTTGGCATGGACGAATTCCGTGTCGCCGACCTGAATGATGCTCGGCAGCGCGAGGCTCATCGTATCGACGAACTCCGTCCCCGCGCGCGGACCGGCCTTCGTCATGACGACCTTGAAGCCGTAATCCGTTTCGACGAACTCGAAAGCGGGCATGTCGGTGTAGCTGAAGAACTGATCGCCCCACGATTGCTCGCCGTAGCCGGTGTGGCGGTGGAGAATGCAAATGTGGCACGGGTCGGCGGAGTTCTCGAAGAAGTTGAACCAGTTGTAATCGTTGGTGCGCACGGGCTCGATCTGCCGCATGCCGCCGCGGTCGACCAGGCACGAGTAGCGCGGCAGCGGCGGCGCGGGCTGGGGCCCGAGGTAGGCGAAGATGAGCCCGCCCAACTCCTGCACCGGATAGGAAAGGTGCTTGACCTTCTGGCAGAAGACGCTGTCCTTCGGCTCAGCCGGCTGCTCGAGGCATTGCCCGCTCACGTCGAAGAGCCAGCCGTGATACGGGCAGCGGATGCCGCGATCTTCGACGTCGCCGTATTCGAGCGACGTGCCGCGGTGCGGGCAGTGAAGGCCGACGAGCCCCAAGCGACCGTTCAAATCGCGGAACAGCACCAATTCTTCGCCGAGAACCTTCATCGCCTTGGGAATGTCGTGGAGCTCTTCCGCCGTCCCGACCGCGAGCCAATATTTTCGCAGCCATTCGCCGGCCGGCGTGCCGGGTCCGACGCGCGGAATGTCTGCGAGCGAAACTTGTTTTAATTTTCTCGCGCTGCTTGTCCTCATCGAATCAATCTCTTCGCAATCAGCTCAAGCCGTATTCTTTCCAGCGCTTGAGCACCGCCGCGCGCATCTCTTCTGTCGGCTCGGCGACCTGCCCGCGGAATCGCTCCTTGATCGTGCAGTCGGCCATCATCTTCGAAGTGACGCCGTCTTTCGAAGCCGACGGTTCGAGGCTGCTCGTGATCGAGCGCGGGATGACGAACATATCGGTCGCCGGCTGAAAACGCGTCGTCATGGCCCAGAGGATCTCGTTCGGATCGTATACGTTAACGTCCTCGTCGACGACGATCACATGCTTCCACTTGCCGCTCCGCGTGTATAGCGACGCCGCGAGCAAGTTGTTCACGATGCCCGGACGCATAAGGCGCTTCTCCACCTGCAGCACGAGCACGATCGAGACACCCCACGGCGGAGCGTAGGCTTTCTTCAAGACCGGATAAGCCGGCTTCAGCTCCTGATACGCGGCGACGCCGTAAGTGAGCGCGTCGATGTAGAGATGTTCGTGCGGGGGCTTGCCGAGCCAGATATTATGATAGATCGGATTTTTCCGGTGCGTGATCGCCTTGATCGTCATGATGCGCTCGTTCGGCACCGCCTGCGTCGTGTAGCCGCAGAATTCACCGAACGGGCCTTCGTTCCCGGTCTTGGCCGGGATCGTCATTTCGCCTTCCAGCACGATCTCGGCCAGCGCCGGCACCTCGAGATCGACGGTGCGGCACTTGACGACTTCCACCGCTTCGCCGGCGAGCCCGCCGGCGATCGCCAGCTCGTAGACGCCGATGCGCGGCTCGAACTGCGAGGCGACGTAAATCGCCGGCGGCACGCCGATGCAGACGGCAACCTGAAAAGTCTTTTGCCCGCGCTTTTCCGCGTTGCGCATGAAATCGTGGCCGTCGTGCCCGGGGGTGAGGCGGAGGTTCACCTCGTTCTTGTTGTTGAACATCATCCGGTAGATCCCCATGTTCATGCCGTACTCGGGGTCTTTGATGATGACGTGACCGGCGGTGATGTAAGGCCCGCCGTCCCCGGGATTGTTCGTGCAGAGGGGAAGCTTGGTGAGATCGACCTCGCTCCCTTCCATCACGACTTCCTGACACGCGCCCTTGGACACCAGGCGCGGCGCGATCGCGTTGTCGGCGCGCTTGACGGTTTCTTCGAAGACTTTTTCCTGCGTTAGACCGAGCGCCATCGCAACACGCTTGTCGCCGAAGAGAAGCTGCGCGACGACGGGAATCGACGAGCCCTTGACGTTTTCGAACAGCAAAGCCGGGCTGCCGGGCCGCTCGTTTAAGATTTTGCAGATGGCGCCGATCTCGTGCTTCGCGTCGACCGGAGCGCTTATTTGTTTGAGCTCGCCCTCGCGCTCGAGGACATCCAAAAATTGTCGCAAATCCATCATCGATAAATCGCCTGTAAGCTAACCCCAGCACCATAGGCCGATCTTGAAATCGTGTCAATCTTGAACTATTTAACGGAATCTCAAGTTTTTCTTTATGGAACTACGCCAACTGAAAAGCGTCTGCCTCATCGCGCAGTACGGGACGGTCAAGGAAGCCGCCAAGCGATCATTCCTCACATCGTCGGCGGTTTCGCTTCAAATCAAGATGCTCGAGCGCGAGCTCGGGATCAAGGTTTTCGAGCGGGCGGGGAAAAGGCTGGCGCTGACGGCCAAAGGCGAGACGCTTTATCAGGACGCACGGAAGATCCTCGATTCCGTCCGCGACGCGGTAGAGCGGACCGTTGCGGATACGGGAGAGTTTTCGGGGAAGATATCCTTGATCGCTCCGGCGTGCCTGAGAAATTTTTATCTGCCGGCGATCGCCCGCTTTCGCGCCGCCTATCCTTCGATCAGGCTCACGATCCTCGCCCGGAGCCACCGCGACGCGCCGTCCACAGTCTACTCCGGCGAGGCGGACCTCGCGATGGGAATTTTCGAGCAGCTCTTGCCCGATCTCGAGAAGCTTCCGCTGGTCGCGCCGAAACTGCGGGTGGTCGTCATGCATAACCACCCGCTCGCGTTCAAACGGCGCGTGTCGATGCGCGAGCTGGCGGAGCATCCGCTGGTGCTGCTCCAGCCGTCGATGACGACGCGCAAGGTGATCGATGGCGCCTTCCGCAAGGAGCGCCTGACGCTAAGGATCGGTATGGAGGCCGCGACATGCGGCGAGATCAAGCGCTATGTCGCGAACCAGATCGGCGTCGGCGTGATCCACAACATCTGCATCGACCCCGAGGATACGAGCCGCTTCCGGTCGCTAAGTGTGGAGCGCATGTTTCCGCATCCGGAGGCGCAGCTTATTTTTCATCGCGCGAAGAAGCTCTCCGCGGGCGAAAAAAAGCTGATCGAATTCCTGCAAGCGGTGTCGTAGAGACCGGTCGCGGGGCTTTCCTAAAACAGGAAGCCCCAAGCGACAATCGCCAGCGCCGTGGCGGCCAGCGCGCCCCAGCTGACGGCGTTTTTCCAGATAATCGCCATGTGCCGGTGGTGCTTGAGCGCTTCGAACGGAATCAGCTTCGCCATTCCCCAGCGGGCGATCAGGTACCGGTCATCGCCCTCGATGCCGACGGCGATCGGATCTTTTTCCACGTCGTGCGCCCGCCAGACTTCGATCTTATCGAAGCGCTCGCTCGCGCGGTAAACCTCTCTCGCGATCGTGTAAGGAATCCCGCCGCTGGTCGCCGGAGAAAACATGTGCACCAGGTTGTGCACAGCCGACCGGTCGAGCGCATGCGATCTCACCGGAAGGAAGTATTTCCAAACCTCCCAGTCCTCCGCGGAGATCTTGGGATAAAGCTCGGCAGACTCCTCGCCAGCCTCGGCCGCAAACGCGCCGCTTCTTAATGCATAACTCTCGGAGTACATCGCGCTCTCCTTTCGCTTTTTTCTTGCCTGACCCTTTTTCCATAGCGCGATGCCGCGAAAGGCCAAGGGGAGCCGCCTCAGGTTATTCCCTGCTTTGCGATAATAAAATTACCGGAGGTATCGAACGGGGCTGTGGATATCAGCCGGCGGACATGGCGTCGAAGATCGCGCCGCCGAGCGTGGGGAAAACATAATGTGCGGAAGCGAGAGCCGACCGGGTGAGCCCGCCGAGCATCCCCGCAGCGGCGATTTGGATGATGTCTTCAGCCCCGGCGCCGATCACGTGTACACCGAGGATGCGGTCGCTCTTCTCGTCGTAAACCACTTTGACGATGCCTTCGGTCTCGTCGCGCACGCCGGCGGCGGGATTGTGGCTGAACGGCATCCGGCTGGCTTTAATCGCGGCGCCCGCGGCCCGCGCCTGCTTTTCAGTCGCTCCGACCTGGCCGATCGCCGGGATGGTGAAAACCGCGGTCGGAAACACTCTAAAATCCACCTTGCGCGTATTGCCCTTCACCGCGTTCTCCGCCGCCAGCACGCCTTCGTACCAAGCGACGGGCGTATGCTGGTGCTGTCCCGCCGCGTCGCCGGCGGCGTAGACGTTGGGGTTGCTGACGGACTGTAAATGTTCGTCGACTCTGACAGCGCTACGGTCGAGCTCGATGCCGGCGTTTTGTGGTTCGAGCGCTGAAACATTCGACGGCCGGCCGGTAGCGAGCAGCACCTGATCGGCGGGAAAACGCTGCGGCTTCCCGCCAACGTCGGCCTCGACGGATTTATCGTCGGCGATGCCCTTCACTTTGGCGTCGGTCACGATTTCGATTCCCGCCGCCTTGGCGATTGCGAGCAGCGATTTCCGGATGTCGTCGTCGAGCGCCGGCGCAATCTCCGGCCCGCTCTGCACGATCGTGACCTT
>DATFWH010000237.1:0-6828 GCA_035259465.1 Binatia bacterium | reverse complement strand
TAAGTCCAGAATACGAGCCGTAGACGACCCAGCACGGACCGTGGTCGTGCGGCGTGTTGCCGTGGCCCTGCTTATGCACGTGGCCCATCTGGATGAAGCCGTGCTGCGGGTCGCGGTAGAGCTCGCGCGAGGGCTTCCCGTCGCGCAGAATCTCCGCCATCCACGGCTCCTCGGGAGCGGTCGATTTGAGCATCTTCTCCATCAGCGCCCGCACCTTGAAGGGCAGCTCGGGGTCTTTGCCGTCGCCCCACACCGCGCGCACCTCCGCGATGTAGCGCTCGAAGGAATTGTCCTCATGACGCACGCTGATCGCGATGGCAGTTCTCCTTTGCTGCCTTTTTACACTTTCACCGCGGTGTAGTCCAGACGACCCTCACCTCGATCCTCTCCCTGAAAGGGCGAGGAAGAAAACGGACCAATTCGCAACCAGGGTCTAGCGATTTCACCCTCTCTCGCCTCGGGAGAGGGCAGTTCACCCTCTCCCGCCTCGGGAGAGGGCAGGGGTGAGGGCAATCGCATTGACAGCTTGCCGCGCCGTTTGATACCCATAGAAAAATCGGGCACGCCGCCGCGGGCGCCCGCCTATGGACCCCAAAGAGCTCCGCCGCATAATGAGCCATTTCGCCACCGGCGTCACGATCGTCACGACCCGCGACGCGTCGGGAACCCCGTTCGGCCTCACCGCCAACGCCTTCGCTTCGCTATCGCTCGACCCGCCGCTCGCGCTGGTGTGCGTCGACAAGGCCGCGTCGTGCTACGCCTGCTTCGCCGGCTCCGGCCACTTCGCGGTCAACGTGCTCGCCGAGCACCAGGAGGAGGTCTCGCGCCGCTTCGCCACGAAAAGCGTCTCGAAATTCGACGGCCTTAGCTGGCACGCGAGCGAGCGCGGCCTCGCGCTGATCGACGACGCCATCGGCCACATCGAATGCAAGATCGTCTACTCCTACGACGGCGGCGATCATACGATCTACGTCGGCGAAGTCCTCAACGCCGCCGCCGCCGAGGAGGGGAGGCCGCTGCTTTTCTACCAGGGGAAATACCACAAGCTGCCGGAGTGAGATCGGCGCTAATTTCGAGCGCGCCTACCGCATCCGGCCTGGTCTCAGGGCGTCTTGGAGACGAGATCGAGGATTTCTCCGGTCTGGAGATCTATGTCGCGCACCAGGCCGACACCCGGGCAATAAATTTTGTTCTCTAGGGCGTCGGGTTCCAGAGGAGTCGTTTCCTTCGTCTTGACGCAGTTGGTCATTGTGCCGAAGCCGGCGAGCGTGATCGTTTCCGTCACACTCAAAACCTCGGCAATGTCTTCGGCGACGCCGGGTAAAAATTCCTGCCGGTAGACGTCGCCGACCTTCGGATTCGCTTTCATCGCGATGCCCGGCTTGGCGCCGTCGATGCCGCCGGTCCACGACCCTTCGAGGCTGACGACTAGGCCGTCCTCGAGCTCCTGCGAGTTCTCGCCGAAGTACAAGACGTTGCCGTCCTGGTCCTGGCAGTACCAGTCGAGCGTGTCCTCGGTCAGCTTACCGTTCACCTTCACCGTGTCGTGAACCTCGCGGCAGTCGGCCCCGAGAATGTTTCTCGTCTTGTTCGTCACGAAGACCTCGTTGTGCTGGCCGAAGTTGCTCTCGTAGACGAACAACGTCCCGACCGTAAACATGAGGAACGGATTGGTGATCGTCCCAGAGAACTTCTTCGGATCGATAACCGGATCGTACGGCGCGCCGCCGAGCTGCTTGCAGACCTGATCGCGCGCGTCGTTCTGGTCGTCGCAGGTTTGCAGCGCGTCTTTCTGATCCGCGACGGCCTGCTGCTGGCACGCCTTGCGCGCGCCGGGGTCGGCCAGGTTGTAACACGTGGCCAGTGCGATGAAATAATCGCTCTGCGCGCTCGCCTGGCAGGAGCGCTCGCTTACCGTCGAGGACAGCAGGCAGGCGTTGGTCGGCGCGGCCGAGGCGGCATGGAAGAGGTTCATGAGGAAAAACGCTCCGAGAAGAAAAAAGATGAACCTGAGGAGAGCGACGATGCGACGAAAAGGGATTTGCATAAATGCCTCCTTTCGTAGCGCGTTTGCCAGTGATCTTACGTTTAAACTAAGATGGCGGCAAGAGTCCCCGGGACCGGGCGAGGAGGGGAGGCCGCTCTTATTCTACAAAGGGAAGTACCACAAGCTGCCGGGGTGAGGCGGCCGGCTTGAAGCGCATCGTCATCTCGTTCCTCCGCCGCGTGCTCGGCGCGCTCATGGGCTTTTTGAGCGCCGGCGTCGTCTGCTTCCTCATCATCGTCGCCGCAATGGTCTTCTGCCGCTCGACTTTCGGCGTGAGTAATATCGGCGGCGCGGTCCTGGCCGCCGCCGTTCTCGGCGCGCTCGCCGGCTTCTTCATCCCCCGCGTGACGCGCAGGCTCATCGACCCGTGGTTCAGTATTTTCGGGGAGATATAAGAGTCGTTCAGAAGAACGCCAGCGCGCGGATCTCGATGCTCTCGCGCTGCGGCGCGTCCGGCGGGCTGGTGGGATCGTCGAAGGCGGCGTGCGCTGTCCAGCGCGCGCGGCCGTCTTTGGCGGAATCGTAGGTCTTGAAGACGATTGCCTCGGTCCGACGCATATTCGGGAAATAATACCAGCGGTGCGCCGGGTTGTAGGCGATGTGATAGATCTCGCCGACGCGGTCCGGATAGCGGCGCTCGGTTCTGATCATATCTCCTATCGGCAGGCTGCGCGCGTCGGCGATGGCGAGCGGCGCCGTCACGACGGGATTTCTGATCGGCCGCCAGGTCTGGATCACGGCGAAGCGGCGCTTGAGCAGATCTCCGGCCTCCGCCGGCAATAGATCGCGCACGCGCTGCGGCCCGGACCACTCCGTGTAGTCGTTGTGCACGCGGCGCACCGGCTCGCGCACCTGCTTCTCCGCGCGCGTCGCGTCGTTCTCCGCGCGGAGCGTGTGGTCGAAGATAAAAACGCGCTTCGCGCCGCTCTCGGCCGCGATCAGGCGCTCCATCTCCGGGTAATAGACCTCGCGAATCTCTTCCTCGTCGTAAAAATCGGCGACCTTGGTCTCGTGATCGACGAGGGTGAAGCCTTCGCGCTCGAGCGTCGGCGTCTCGCGGAGCAGACGCGCGTTGTGGATCGTCGCCGGCCGGTCCTCGTAAGTGCCCGTATGCACCGGCTTCGCGCCTTGCGCCGCGGAGTTGCTCACGGGCTTCTCGCCCGTGTCGACGATGTACATCAAAATCGTGTCGACGGCCTCCGGCGCCGTCTGCTGCTTCTCCGGCCGTGCCATGGGTTCAGCTCTTTTCGGTTTGCCGGTCTTTGGCCGGCTCCGCTTCGCTCTTTTGCGGCGCGGGCGCCACCGGGGCGGGCCGGTCGTTTTCGTCGATCGCTTTCTTGGAGCCCCGGATCGCCTCGCCCAGCCCCTTGCCGAGCTCCGGCAATTTCTTGGGCCCGAACACAATGAGAGCGATGAACAGAATAAGGAGCAGATGGCCCGGTTGCAGGATGCCTTCGAACATAACCCTACCTCCTGCGGAAGGATTCGGCGCGCGATAGACGCGCCACGCCTTCAGGCATAGCGCCGTGAAAGGAGAGAGTCAAATGCGCGCCACGGGGCCGCCGATTCTTTCACTGAAGTAATTTTCGAGAAAGACCTCAGTCATTCCCGGCTGTTAACGTTTTGCGCGTGAATATTCTGCAGACCGATTTTCATCGCACCTGGTCGGGACAAACGGCTCGTGTCCTGGATCTCTCGCGTGAACTGGTCCGCGGCGGCCACGACGTGACGATCGCGAGTCCCCGCGGCTCGGCGCTCGGAAGGCGCGCGCGCGAAGCCGGGCTGGCGGTATTCGACGACGTCGTTTTCGCAAAGCCCCACGAGGCCTTCGCTTTCCTTCGAGACATGCGCGCCCTCGGCCGGCTGATCCGCGCGGAAGACTTCGATATCGTTCACGTGCACGGCTCCGAGGACAGCTGGACGCTCGCGCTTACGATCAAAGCGTATGGCTTGAAGCAGCCGATCGTCATGACCCGGCACAATTCCAAGCCGGTGCGGTTTCATCTCGCGAACCGCTGGCTTTACGGCTCCGCCATCCGGCGGCTGGCGGTGGTCAGCGCGGCGACTTTGGAAAACTATCGATGTTTCTTCGACGCCGGCGTGCTGCGCGAGCACGAGGTTCAGGTGATTCATTCCTGCATCGACGTCGAACGTTTTCGCCGCATTCTATTTCCCAACCGCGTACGGGCCGAATTGGGAGCAGCCGCGGGCGATCCGGTGATCGGCGTCATCGCGCGCATCAACCGGGAGAAGGGCCACATGGTGCTGCTGGACGCAGTCCCCGAAATCCTGGCCGCGTTTCCGAGAGCCGTCTTCGTCTTCGCCGGTGAGGGCGGGCGAAACGAGAGCGTCGTCCGTCAGGCGATCGCCGCTCTCGGGCTCGAGCGATCGGTCCGCATGCTCGGCTTTCGCGAAGACATTCCGGACATCACCGCCGCGCTCGACGTTTCCGTTCTCCCGACGCTCGGCACCGATGCGTCGCCGGCGGTGATCAAAGAGGCGCTGTTTCTCGGGAAGCCCGTCGTCACGAGCCGCATCGGCGGCATCCCGGAGATCGTCACCGAAGACACCGGCGTCCTCGTTCCTCCGGGCGATGCGCGGAGCCTCGCGGCAGCGATCATTTCCGTCCTGAGACATCGCCCGACGGGCTGCGCGCGCGCCCGGTTTCCTGAACGCTTCACGCCGGATTACTCATGCGCGGCTTATCTGCGAATTTACCGGGATATGCTTGCGCCGGAGCCCGTTCGCTCGATCGCGTGCCAGCTGCCTCGACCATGAGATCTTCTACGAGCCAATCCTGCGCGCTCTGATTACCTGCCGGCGCGTTGTCTAGGGTCTCATCCACAATCCGCGAAGTCGCTTCCGGCGCGGGTTGAACCGCCGCGCGCTTGCCGCTATGGTCCGTGCGGTAGGAGGTCGTCATGTCTTCGGCGAACATCCGCGGCGTCCACATCAATTATAAAATCTTCGGCGAGCGCGGCCCGTGGGTCGCGCTCTCGCCCGGCGGCCGGCGCGACATCAGCGGCATCGAGGCCATGGCGCGGCCGCTGGCCGATCTCGGCCACCGCGTCGTCGTCTTCGACCGGCGGAACTGCGGCGCGTCGGACGTCGTCATCGACGGCGACGACTCGGAGTACGAGATCTGGGCCGACGACCTCCACGAGCTGCTGTCCCGGCTCGGCGCGCTTCCCGCCGTCGTCGGCGGCAGCTCTTCCGGCTGCCGGACTTCGCTGCTCTTCGCGCTGCGCCATCCGAAGGACATCCGCGGGCTGCTCCTCTGGCGCGTGACCGGCGGCCGCTTCGCGTGCGAGCGGTTGGCCGAGGAGTATTACGGCCAATACATCAAGGCGGCCGAGCGCGGCGGCATGGCGGCCGTGTGCGCGATGGAGCACTGGAAGGAGCGCATCGCGGTAAGGCCCGAGAACCGCGCCACGCTGATGAGTATGGACCCGGCGCGCTTCATCGCCGTCATGTCGCACTGGCGGGAATATTTCGTCCGCGGCGCCGACCTCCCGGTCATCGGCGCGACCGAAGCCGAGCTCCGCTCGATCAAAGCGCCCGCCTGCGTCGTTCCCGGCAACGACAACACGCACGGTCGAAAGACCGGCGAGAATCTCGGCCGCCTGCTCGCCGACGGCGAAGTACACGTGCTCTTTCCCAAGCACTACGACATGGACTTGAGCCCCCGCGAGGAATGGGACGAGAAGGCCGCCGAGATGGCCGCGCTGTTCGCCGATTTCATCAAGCGGCGTCTCGTGTAATTGTAAAATACAGGCCGATCAAAAAGGTCTCAGATGCGAGGCGCGCGAAGGTCCGCGAGCGGAGGCGTACTTACTTCAGTACGTTGACCCGAAGCGGGCCGAGCGGAACGAAGCAGGTGAGTCTTTTTCAGCGGCCTGCGGAGGAAAAAGATGAAGAACGTCACGATAGTGGTCGGCACCGTCGGCCAGAGCATCATGCGGAGCGAGGACAGCGGCCAGACCTGGATGCGCATCGGGCCGCGGCGCGGCTTCGCCTACGAAGCTTCGGTGCGCACGATCGCGATGCATCCGCGAGAGCATAGAATCCTCTTCGCCGGCACCGAGAGAGGGCTTTACCGGAGCGAGGACGCGGGCGCGAACTGGCGCTACCTCGATTCGGCGCTGAATCCCTATTACGTCTGGGCGCTCGCGATCGATCCGCAGAATCCCGACGTCATGTTCGCCGGCACCGGCACGCCGACGCCCGCGATGATCTTCCGCTCCAGGGACGGCGGCCGGAGCTGGGAGAAGAGGCCGGTGGAGATCGCCGCGACGTGCGAGGCGGTCGGCACGCCGCGCGTCACCGGCATCGCCGTCGATCCGGTCGAGCCGAACAACGTCTGGGCGGGGCTCGAAGTTGACGGCGCGCGCCACAGCCGCGACGGCGGCGAGAGCTGGAGCGTCGTGGAGGCGACCGAGCGGCGCGACATCCACAGCGTCGCGGTGACGGCGGGGCCGCCGCGCGCGGTCTTCATCGTCGTCAACCGCGAGATCTACGCGAGCACGGACAACGGCCGGACCTGGGAGCCGCGCGAGATGCAGCAGCGGCTGCCGTGGGACTACCCGAGAAAAGAAAACTATCTCCGCGCCGTCGCGGTCGATCCGGGAAACCCGAAGAGAATCTTTCTGGGCTTCGGCGATTTCACGCCCGGCTCGTCGGGCGCGATCGCCGCGAGCGAAGACCTAGGCCGGAGCTGGAAGCTAATGCCGCTGCCGTTCGAGCCGAACTCCTCCATGTGGACCTTCGGCGTCAACAGCGAC
>DATFWH010000236.1:0-2511 GCA_035259465.1 Binatia bacterium | reverse complement strand
CACGATCGAGCGCGCGGGCGGCGGCAAATATTCCTGGAGTCATCCGATGATGCACGCGCGCGGCCTCGGCGACGACGGCCCGGCGCTGCTCGGCGACCGCGACCTGGAGCGCTTCCGCAAGATCGAGCTGCAAAGCGGCATGGTGTTTATTTTAAAACCGCAGGTGCGCGCGGTGTCCGGCAAGGGGCGTGCGAGCATCGGCGACACGGTCGTCGTGACGGAGCGCGGCGCCCGCAGACTCGGCAAGCGCGAGCTCAAGTTGCTCGTGGCAAAGTAGGGTGATAGGAGGTCGGCATGCCGCTTCTGCTCACGCGCGAGGAAACGAAGCCGCTGCTTGATTTGACGAAAGCGATCGAGCTCACCGAAGCCGCCCATCGCGATCAGGCGGAAGGGCAGGTGACCGCGCACGCGCCTTATCACATTCACGTGCAGGGGAAACAGGCGCTCCGAGTCGTTTCCGGGGCGCTCATCAAATCTCGCCGCATGGGCATCCGCCTGGGACCCAACGCACAGCTCTCCGGCGGAGACCGCATGTACGCGCTGCTATTCGATTCCGAGAGCGGCAACCTCCTTTCCTTCATGGGCTATCCTTTCGGCACAATGCGCACCGCGGCGACGATTGCAGTCGCGGCGCGCCGCCTCGCGCGCGAGGATGCGCATACGGTCGGCCTATTCGGGGTCGGCCGAAACGCGCTCGGACTGGTTCGCGGGCTCGCCGCCGTCGGCAAAATCACCCGGGTCGTCGTTTCGAGCCGCGATGTCGAGCGCCGAAAGACTTTTTGCGAGCGCGGCACGAAGGAGCTGCAAATCGATTTCGTCCCGGCCGACGGGCCGGAGCCGGCGGTCAAAAACATCGATCTGATCATCACCTCCACTAGCTCGCAGACAGAGGTTTTTCCGGCGGACTGGGTCGCGCCGGGAACGCATCTCACCAGTATCGGCAAGCCCGGCGAGCTCAGCAAGGAGCTTTATCTCCGGGCCGACCGCTACATCGTCGGGAGTCGCGAGCACGAAAAAAACTATTGGGACCGCACGGGGCCAATGCCGATCGTAGAGCTTGTGGCTGAAGGCAAAACCTCGTGGGAGAAAGTTCCCGAGCTGGGCGATCTCGTCGTCGGCCGGGCTTCCGGCCGGAAGACTCCGAAGGAAATTACGATCTTTAAAGAATCGCAAGGCGGCTTCGGCGACATGGCCTTTGCCCAATGGATTTACGAAGAAGCCGTGCGGCGTAAGCTCGGACGCGAGATGGCGCTGTAACGAAACGGAGGACGATTTATGCAGGCCCCGGAACTTTCCGTCAAGGAGCGCGACCGCAGGTATGCCGCGATCCGCAAAGAGCTGCGCGAGAAAAAGATCGACTGCGCGGTCGTGCGCGGCACCACCCTTTTTTATTTGAGCAACGGCGTTAAAGGCGAGCTGTTCGGAATTCTTCCCGCCGACGACCGTCCGCTCGCGGTCATCGTCAATCGGCGGCATCTCATCGATATCTCGCCGCGCGTGCTGCTCGACGCGCAGGACTGGGTGACCGATTTGAAGCCCGGCTTCGACGCTTCCGCCGTAATCGACCGGATCAAAGAGATGGGCTACGAGAACGCCACCGTCGGGCTCGCCGGCGGGATCGATTACAAATTCTACAATCGCCTCCAAAAAACGCTGCCGAACGCCAAGATCGCCGACGTCGCCGAAATCTTCTCGGAAGTGCGTACGATCAAGAGCGACGAGGAGAACGCGCTGATCGACCGCGCGAACCGCGTCTTCGACGCGGCGATGGAGCACGTCCAAAAAGTCGCGCGCCCGGGCATGACGGGAAAGCAGGTTGTGCAGGAGGCGATCGGCGCGATGTGGGACGCGGGCGGCGATCTCGAATCGACGCTGTCGTTCAACTTCGGCCCGGTGCCGGCGCAGAACCCGATCCTCGCCGATCTCTGCCTCGATAAAAAGATTCAGGCAGGCGACATCGGCACTTTTACCGCGCACGCGGAATACGCAGGCTACGCCGGCCACAGCGATCAGGAGATCTCTTTCGGCGAGCCGAAGGCAGTGTACCGCGAGATGTTCTCCGCCGTCATTGCGATCCGCAAGGCGGTGCTCGCGCAGGTCAAAGACGGCGCGACGCAGCGCGACCTCATTACGGCTTACCAGAAGGCCTGCAAAGAAAGCGGCTTCAAATCCTCGCCGCACTCGCAGATCCATCAGTACGGCATCGACGTGCCGGAATTCCCCGGACAATCATTCCGGATCGCCGACCCGACGCCGGAGGCCGGCGGCCTCGGCGGCGCGGGAAATTACGTCCTGAAAGCCGGAATGATCTACAGCATCTCGCCGACCGTCGTGAACCGCGACGGACCCGACTCGCTATTGGGCGGAACCTCGCTCGTCGTCACCAAAGACGGCTATCGCGATCACGGCGAGCGGAAAGTCGAATTCCTCGTCGCCGCATAAACGTGGAAGCGGTCGCAAGACTCGTCGTCCCGCGCTTCTCGCTCGCCGAGCGGGACCGGCGCTGGGCGC
>DATFWH010000235.1:0-3077 GCA_035259465.1 Binatia bacterium | reverse complement strand
CTCGATGATCGCCGCGTTCTTATACCAGAAGTAGATCGAGATCAGGTTCCAATAAACTTTCGGGTTGTGGCTCCAGCGCGAGAGGACGCGGATCATGTTCTCCTTGCTGTAGAACGTCTGCCACGCCTCTTCGTAGGAGGCGGTCCACTCCTCCGCGCTCATGCGCGGGTGATGGATCGTCGCGTGGAAGGAATCCCGCTTGTTGAAATCGGGATCCATCCATTCGCCGCGCTGCTTCATCTCTTTGTGGTCCTGCGAGCCGGGCAGCGGCGTGAGCATGAAGAACGAGGCCTGGTCGGGCCCGATTGTGTTCATGAGATACTCGACGTCGCGCTTGACACCGGCGCTGTCGTCCCAAGGGAGCCCGATGATGTAGCCGGTGTGGACGACGATGCCGGCGTCGTGCCACTCCTTGATGATGCTCTGATACTCCTCGACTTTGTTCTGCGCCTTGCCCTCGGCCTTCAAGTTGTCCGGGTTGACGCTCTCCATCCCGATGAAGACCTGCGTGCAGCCGGCCTTGGCGGCGAGCGGGACGAAGTCCTTCGGCTTCTTCGCCAGATCGACCTGCATCATGAAAGAGACTTTGATGCCTTCCTCGCGCAACTTGATAATCTCGAGGAAGGTCTCGCGCCAGAGCTTTTTTCGCGCGAAATTGTCGTCGGTGAAAAAGTAAAAAGTCACGCCGTGCTCGAGATAGTTGGCGCGCAGGAGCGCGGCGATGCTCTCCGGGCTACGCTCGCGCATCTTGCGCCCCTGCACGTTGATGATCGTGCAGAACGAGCAGGCGAACGGGCAGCCGCGCGAGGTGTCGGCGGTGCCGAACGCCGGCTGCGCGAAGTGCTTCATCGTTTTCGGGCTGGTCACGGGAAGCGGCGACTCGCCGATGTCGACGAGATTCTGCAAGTCTTGCGCGTAGTGGTACAGCGGCTGCAGCTCGCCTTTGAGGCAGTCGGCGAGGATACCTTCCCATTTGCCTTCGACCTCGCCGGAGATCGCCGTGATACCCTCACGAAAAAGCTCCTGAATGTCGGGCTCCTGCTCGCCCAGCATCGAGACTGTGCCGCTCGTGTGGAAGCCGCCGATCATAACGTCGATGCCGTGCGCGCGGAACTGTCTCGCGAGGTCGAGCGCGCGCGGGAACTGGTTCGTCTGGACGCCGACGAGACACACGAGAAGCTTCGTGCGCGGGCGGCGGCCCCAGCGGATGATTTTATTTATCGGAAGTCTCTCGGCGGTTTCATCGTAGGTGACGACCTCGATGTCGATGTCGCCCAGCGCGCCGCGCCGCTTAACGTCGTCCGTGAGGCCGTGAAGAACGTTCAGCGTGTTGCTTGGCAGAACGCCTTTCCAGAAGCGGATCACATAGCCGTCGTCGTCGTACTTGGACGGCTTGATCAAGACGATGCGAAATTTATCGAAGTGGGTTTCAGGCTGCACGGCTGCGCCGATGGTTGTAAGTTGCCGGAACATGACTTATAAATGGTGCAAACCGCAGAAGTTAAGACAGTTTTACAGTCCCTCCTCTCCGATGTCAAGGCGAATGCGGAGTTCTCAGCGAGAATGATTCGGCTTGCTGGCGTTTCCAAGGTTTATTCGCCCAGAATCCCTGTACTTGTCGACGTAAATCTATCCATCGAGCGCGGTGAATTTGCCTTTTTGAGCGGTCCCACCGGAGCGGGAAAGACGACGCTTTTGAAGCTCCTGTTCGGCGCCGAGCGCGCCACGGCCGGCGACGTCGTCGTGCTCGGGCGCGACGTCGGGCGGCTATCCGCCCGTGCGCTCGCGGCGCACCGGCGCGCGCTGGGCGTCGTTTCCCAAGAAATCAAACTCCTACCCGAGATGACGGCGCTCGATAATGTCGCGCTCGCGGCCGAGGTGGCGGGCGCGTCCGCGCGCGAAAGCCACAGGCGTGCCGCCTGCTTGCTCGAGGAGATGGAGCTTGCGGCGAAGCGTAATGCGAAGCCGCCGGCGCTCTCGGGCGGCGAGCGGCAGAAAGTCGCCGTCGCCCGCGCCCTCGTGAACGATCCAGCGCTTATCCTCGCCGACGAGCCGACGGAAAATCTCGACGCCGAAGCGGCCGAGACGACGATGCGGCTCATCGCGCGCGCGAGGGAGCGCGGCGCGACGGTGGTCGTCGCGACGCACGACGCGGCGTTAGCCGGACGGTGCGGCAGCCGCGTCGTGCTGCTCGAGCACGGCCACATCCTCGAGGGGGAGCCGACGCAACGGGAGGCCGCGTTCTGAACCGAATCGATTTCATCCTGCGCAAGGTCCTCAGAAGCTTTCGCGAGCTTTTCTGGACGCACCTGCTCACTGCCGGCACCACGGCGCTTACGCTCTTCCTTTTCGGCGGTTTTTTATTGCTTCAGGAAAATCTTCACGGCATGGTCCAGGGTTGGGGCAGCGCGATTCAGATCTTCGCCTACGTCGACGAAAGCCTTACCGCGGCCGACGTCGCGTCGCTCTCGGCGCGTATCGGCGCGTATCCCGAGATCGAGCGCGCGCGCTTTGTATCGCAGACCGAGGCGCTGGCGAGCTTCAAGAAAACCGTCGGCGCGCAATCGGGGGTTCTCGAAGGCGTTCCCGCCGAGGCGCTGCCCGCGTCGTTCGAGATCGCCCTCAAGCCCGCGGCGCGCGACGCGCCGTCAATCGCGACCGTCGCCAAGCGGCTGCGCGCCGAGAAAGGGATCACGCAGGTCGATTATCCCGAGGAATGGACCGACAAACTCGGCTTGGTCGTGCTGTCGCTGGAGGCTGCGAAATGGATCCTCGGCGGTTTCATCGCGGTCGCGGCGCTTTTCATCGTGAGCAACTCGATCAAGCTCGCGATCCTCGCGCGCCGCGACGAGATCGAGGTCATGGAACTTATTGGCGCGCCGCCCGCGCTGATTCGCATTCCGTTCGTGATCGAGGGCATGAGCCAGGGGCTCGCCGGCGCGGCGCTGTCGCTCGCGCTGCTCGGCGGTTTTTTTTATCTCGCAGCGTCGGCGCTGCCCCGGGCGACCGGCATTGCTTATGCGCAGCCGCCGCAGTTCCTTACGCTTGAGAGCTGTGCGGTCCTGCTGATTCTCGGG
>DATFWH010000234.1:0-10338 GCA_035259465.1 Binatia bacterium | reverse complement strand
CGTAATGGCCGCCGGCGATCAAACCGCCTCGTCGACGCTGCAGGACATTACGTTTCGGAAGAATGTCGTACGCCGGAGCGGCTCAGGCATCGCCGTCATGGGACAAACTCCGGATGTCCCCGGCCGTCAGACGCGCCGGGTGCTGATTCAAGACAACCTCTTCGAAGAAATCGGCGGCGAGTCCTGGGGCGGCACCGGCGTACTGTTTCAAGTCGTCGGCGCGACCGCCGACGTGGTGATCGATCACAACACCGGCCTGCAAAACGGCAAGGCGATCGTGACGGACGGCGCGAAGCATTCCGGCTTCGTCTACCAAAACAACATCACGCTGGATAATCAGACCGCCGCCGCGCTCGGCTACGGCGACGAGTGGAGCGCCCGCTTTCCGGGATATGTGTTTGCGCGCAACGTCCTCACCGGCGGGAGCCCGGCGGGCTATCCGGCGGAAAACTTCTTTCCCGCCTCCGCCGACACTGTCGGCTTCGTCGACCGCGCGAGCGGCAATTATCGCCTGTCCGCGGCGAGTCCCTACTACAACGCCGGCACGGACGGCGCCAACGTCGGCGCCGACTACGACTCGGTCAAGACAGCGGCGGCGGCCGCTATCGACGGCGGGCGCAGCTCCTGATGACGATCAGCCTCTGCGGCGCCTCCGGCGCCGCGCCTGCCGCGACAGCGCGCTGGACGACGCCGCGCCGCGGCTTTCGCGCTTCAGCGCGCGTGTAACCGCGCGCGATCTTTTCCGCGAAACTCCGCTTTTCCGGCCGCTTTGGCCTCTGCGATAATCGCGCTCGGCGCGGCGTCGCGTCCGCTTCGACGTTCGTCCGCGGCGAGGCGGCGGGAGCTTCACGCCGGCGCGCCGCGCCTTCGAAAGCCCGATCGCAATCGCCTGCTTGGTCGAGCGCGCCCCATGTTTGCCGCGCCGCACGTGCTCGATCTCTTCGCGCACGAACTCGCCGGCCTGCGTCGACGGCGCTTTTCCCTGTCGCTTATCGCGACGCGCGCGCCTCAAAAAGTCTTTTTCTCCGGCATAATGTGACCTCCGCTTTCAAGGTCGCACGCGGAAAATACTTTTCAATACCGCTCGTTCACGCCCGCGCCTGTCAGCGGCCGGTCGCGCCGAGTTTCCGGCGCGCGGCCCGTGACTTGACGATCAGCACCGGGCACGGCGCGTGGCGAACGACCTTTTCCGCCACGTTGCCGATCAGCAGCCGCTTGATACCCGTCCTGCCGTGCGTCGCGAGAACTATCAAATCGACGCGCCGCTCCGCAGCCGTGTCGAGGATCGCCTCCAGGGGATCGCCGCTCTTGACGATGTACCTCACCTTCGTTAGCGACGTCACCCAATCGTGCGCGAACTGTTTAAGCAGGATCGCCGAATGCTCCTCGGCCGCGGCGACGATCTTTGCGCGCCTCATCGGCTGGCTTTGGTACAGGCCCAGCAGCGCCGGATCGGCCTGCCCGATCGAGCTCATGTAGAGCTCGTCGAATGGATTGTCGATCGCGTGCAGCACATAGATCGCGGCTTTGCTCGACTCCGCTACCTTGACGGCGAGTTTCAGCCCGTCGAGGGAAAATCTCGAGAGATCGACGGGGCAAAGAATTCTCTTGAAGTCCAAGGCCATAGAGATCCTCCTGGGATCGTAAAGTCGGCCCTAATGTATATATCTAAAGCGGCTTTGCAACACGTGGCCGGCCGCGTGTTACCCGCTTGAGGGCTTCTCCCGATTTGACCGCCGGCAGACGGTTCGCAATCATGATTTAGAGGACCCGTCATGAAGCCTGTCGTGGGAATTTTCGTCCAGCTCCGCGGTGCCGAAGCGGCCGTCAAGGATCTACGCACGCAGGGAATCGTCGAGCGCAACATCAATCTACTTTTCCCTGGCGTGTCGGAAGACGCGCTCCGGCGGCTGCCGACCGATGAGGGCGAGCAGCCAGGCATGGGCGAAGCGGTCGGCGCGGTCGTCGGTACCGGACTTGGCGCATCGAGCGGAGCGTACCTGGGCGTAGCCGCGAACGCATTGATCCCCGGCATCGGACCGGTTGTGGCGATCGGCGCCGCCGCCGCCGCGCTGCTCGGAATCGCCGGCGCCGTCGGAGGCGCCGCGGCCGGAGGCGCACTCGAAGATGCGCTCTCCGACGGTCTACCGAAGGACGAATGGTTCGTTTACGAAGACGCTCTGCGCCAAGGGCGCGCGATCGTCATCGTAAGCGCAGCCGACGATGAGCAAGCCGAGACCGTGCGCCGGACGCTGGAGCACCACGGCGCCGAGAGCGTCGATGCCGCGCGCGAGCGCTGGTGGATCGGCCTTCGAAGCGCCGAGGCGGAGCACTATCAAAACGGCGATTTCAAAGCCGTCGAGCCGCGTTTTCGCCGCGGCTTCGAAGCGGCGCTCCATCCCGCTGTGCGCGGCCGCCCGTACGAGACGGTCACGGCGCTGCTGCGCCAGCATTGCCCGAACGAGTATCAGGACCCCGCCTTTCGCGACGGCTATCGCCGCGGCCAGGAATATTGCAGACAAGCGCGATAGCCCCGCCGACCGAGAAAGTCCCGATTGACAAGCGTGCCGACCGGTGTAGGGTTGATTACGCGGGGGAGGTGCGCGCCGATGAGCGACTTGGACAAAAGAGTGGTCGAGGGCGAAGGGATCGTCGTGGAGATTATCGGCACCGGCCCGCGCTTCGAGTTCGAGCAGATTCTCAAACTCCTCAAGAAAGCGAACGAACTCGGGCTCGAAGGCCGGCGCTTGATCAAGGTCGAGAGCATCGGCAAACCGCGCGACGTGACGCTCGGCACGTTCATCTATCGCTTCATTACGGAAAAATCCTGACGCCGTCTTGAAATTCTTCCGGCGCGCGTTAGGAACAAAGGAAAACGACAGGAGGATAAACATGAGCCATCAATCGCAGCCGTTTCTTACCGACATCAAAACGCTTCGCGAGCGCGCGCGTCAACACATCCAAAACGGCGCCGTGACGGAGGGCTACAGCGCCGATCGCCACACGGTGGTCAAATTGCTCAACGAAGCGCTGGCGACCGAGATCGTGTGCACCCTGCGCTACCGGCGGCATTACTTCATGGCCGCGGGCATCGACTCCCAAGCCGCGGCCGATGAATTTTTGCAGCACGCCAACGAAGAGCAGGGACACGCCGACCAGATCGCCGAGCGCATCGTGCAGCTCGGCGGCGAGCCGGATTTCAATCCCCAGGGGCTGCTGACCCGCAGCCACGCCGAGTATGTGGAAGGCAGCTCACTGGTGGAGATGATAAAGGAAAATCTGGTCGCGGAAAGAATCGCGATCGACAGCTATCGGGACATGGTGCGCTATTTCGGCAACGACGATCCCACATCGCGCCGGATGATGGAAGGGATTCTCGCGGTCGAGGAAGAGCACGCCGACGACCTCGTCACGTTGCTCGAAAAGATCCGCTGACGGTCATCGCGCGAAGCGCTTGCCGCCGTTTATACGCTTTACCTACCGAATGAAGCGAGCGCGGGAAGTGTTAACCGCTCCCCGCGCTCGCGAATTCACACCGCGTTATTTTGTACTCGCCCCGGTGTCGCTAGAGGATTTCTTTTCGGATGAGCCGGAGCTTCCCTTCGAGGATTTGGACATGCCTTTCTCGGCCGAACCGCCAGCCGCGGACGACACTCCCAAGGACTTCGCCGTTTCCGAATCGAGACGGCCCGTCGGCTTCAAATTATTCGCGCTCTGATAAGACTTGAGGGCGGCTTTCGTCTTCGCACCCATGCGGCCGTCTATCGGCCCGGGATCCTGTCCCTTCTCTTTCAAAGCTTCCTGAACTTTCTTCACATTCTCGCTGCCGCCGCTCGCGCTCTTGCTCATGTCCATCGAAGATCCGGATGATCCCATGTCGGAACTCGAGGTCGAGCTCTTATCGCTCTTCATCTTGGATGTGCTTTTCGATGAGTCCGACGAAGTTGCAGCATCCGAGCCGCTCTTGGTCTGTGCCCAACCGTAGCCGGTTGCCAGGAACCCGGCGAAGATCAGAACCGAAACAACCGTCAATTCCTTCCTCATATCGCGCCTCCTCCTCTTAGGTTAAATTTTAGGAACAGATAGAAATATTGCACCACTTTAGGGGCACCAATAGGCATCTCCCATAGGGTGAACTCCCGAATAGGGTAAAAAAAAGACCCGCATTGCGGGTCTTTCTGCGCATCAGGCTCGCCGGCGACGGAAGGGATTCTCGCGGTCGAGGAAGAGCACGCCGAGGACTCGTCAACTTAAAAGGATGCGCCGCTAAATGTCGGCGGCAGTGCGGCGCAGCTCTTCGAAAACGACTTCCGAGGAGAGCGGATCCCGCTCTCCTCGGAAGATCAAAAAACTATTACTTCGTCGAGGGGTCGCGCGAGCTCGGGGCGTTGCGACCGCTCGGCTGGTCGCTGTAGGACGAAGAGCCGCTCGTGTCCGAGCCCGTAGCCGTGGTGCCCGAGGTGCCCGTGCCCCGCCCTTTGTCGCGCGCACTCGGCGCGTTGCGGCCGCTCGACCGGTCGCTGAAGGATTTGGCCGGCTCCACACCGAGCGACTTCGCGGTCTCGGAATCGACCGTGCCGGTCGCCTTCAGGTTGTTGGCGCTCTGATACGCTTTGAGGGCCGATGTGGTCTTCTCGCCCATGACACCGTCGATTGGGCCGGGGTCCTGCCCTTTGTCTTTCAAAGCTTGCTGAACCTTCTTGACGCTCTCGCTGCCGCTCGAGCTGCTCGTGCCCGAGCCGCGCCCGGTGTCGCGCGAGCTCGGCGCGTTCCGGCCGCTTGACTGGTCGCTAAAGGACGAAGAACCGCTCTGGTCCGAGCCCTTCATCTGAGCCCACCCATAGCCGGCGATTAGCAGCATGCCGCTAAGGATTAGCGCTGAACCGAACGAGAATTTTTCTCTCATGTCTCTTCCCTCCCCTGCAAAAGGTTTTAGACCGGTTAACATATTGCACGGTTTTAGCGCAAGAGCAAGGATTCTGAAAGAAGTGGGGGCCGATATGGGGCTCTTCCGGCTCGTCGCTCTTCTGGCCTTCGCGCGCCGCGGACCCACGATGCGGGTCTTTTCGGTATTCGATCGAGGGACTTCACCCAATTGGGGGGACCAATGCCGCCGAGATAGACTCAGGTTCTCTGTCCGGCCTGCTTTTTATCGATGTCCTGCACTTTAAGACACTGATCGTTGGCGCAAATCCACATCCTGCCGGTCAGGCGGTCGATGCGGTAAATCGCCGAAAAGTCATCGTCGGTAAGCGCGATGACGTCGTATCTCGCGGCCAGAGCGTGAAAGACGATGGCAAGCGCCACAAGCACGAGACCCGCGAGCAATTTGTTTTCCATGGATCCGTCCCCTGTCGGTGAAGATAGACATCAAGTTAGCCTTAGAGGACGCGTCGATGCAACTGCCGGATAAGTGCCTGAACTGCGGAAGGGGGGCCGCGGGCGGGCGGATAAGCTAATGCGTGACTTTGGAATCCAAGCGCTGCTTGTTCAAAAGATCGGCGACCATATAGGCGACAACGCGATAGACCTCCTTCTCATCGTGAACGAAATGAGATGTCTCATCGGTGAGCGCGGCGATCAGCTCTCCGAGCGTGCTGTTTTCAGCATTCACGCAGGTATCGACGGGATTTTTCATGGCGGTCTCCCCGGTATTTTTCCGCTACTGTACGCAGCAATACCCGTAGGAGCCAATCCGGTGAAACCCGGACTTTTAGGTAGGAAAAACCTTAGAAACGTCAAGCAGTGGAGCGGTTGGAAACGGGTTATTTTACGACTTTGTCGGCCTTTTGGAGCAGCGCCGGCGGCAGCGTCAGCCCTATCTGCTCCGCGGCTTTCACATTGACCACGAATTGCGAGCGCACCGGCTCGACGATCGGCAGCTGCGACGGCTTGCTGCCTTTAAGAATCTGATCGACGTACCAGACAGATTGCCGCGAGAGATCGGCGAGGCTCACGCCATAGCTCATGAGTCCGCCGGCATCGACAAAGTCGGTGCGGTCGTAAATCGCCGGCAGCTTCCTGCGCGCGGCGAGTTCCGCGAAGCGCGCCGGGTAGCTGTGGAAAAGCGCGTCGGGGAATACGAGCAGCGCATCGGCGCGCTGTTTGGCGCCGTCGAAAGCGGCTTCAAAGTCCGCCGGCTTGCGCGCGGTAACGGCTTGAAACGTCAAGCCAGAGGCGCGCGCGCTGAGATCCATGTCCTTCAAACGGGCGTCATACCCCGGCGTGTCAGGATTGCCGAGGGTCGCCACGCGCACCATCTTCGGCGCCGCTTCTCTAAGAAGATTCAGACGCCTGCCCAACAGGTCGGGAGAAATCCGCGATACGCCGGTGACGTTGCCGCCGGGATTGCTGAACGAGCGCACCACTCCCGACTCGGCGAGTCCGCCTGCGCCGGAAACGACGATCGGGATCTCGCTTGTCGCCTCCTTTGCCGCGACCGTGACCCGCGTCCCACTGGTGATAATAAGATCAACGCGCGCGCGCACGAGCTCGGCCGCGAGCGCCGGCAGCCGCTCCACATGGCCTTCGGCGTAGCGGTATTCAATCGCGACGTTCTTGCCTTCTTCATAGCCGAGTTCGCTTAGCCCGCGGCGCAGAGCTTCCTCGCGTCCGGCATTAACTTCACGCGAGCTCGACACCAGAACTCCGATCTTCCAGACCTTAGTCGCCTGCTGCGCCGCGGCCGATACCGCGCCGCCGAGGATCAAGACGGCGGCGAGGAAAACGCGGAGGTTTGTCATTTACGGCTCCTTTAATGGACGGCGTGCGCGGCGAAAGTCGCAGAATCCTCGTTGGTGATTTGTAGCCGGAAGCCGCTCGGCTCCTTGAAGTACGTCGCGAGCTGCTCGTCGCGCCGCCCTTCCCGCTCGCCGTGCTCGTCGCGCTGCTCGATGCCCGCCTCCTGCAGCCGGCCGACGATCGGATGAAAGTTGTCGTCGGTCACGTTAAACGCAAAATGCCGCCCGCGGTAGGTCGTGCGTGTCGCCTGCGAAAGCTCGGCGACTTTGTCAAGCACGATGCTCTGTCCGCCGGGCACGGTCATGATGGCGAGTCCGGTGTCGCGTTCGCTCAAAGGGAATTTGAGAAAATGTGTATAGAAACGGACACTGGCATCGAGATCGACGGTGTCGAAATGGAGATGGTCGAGCTTGGTCGGACCGGCGCCGTCGCCTCGGAACAGCTCGAAGGTGTTGTTTTCCGTGTCGGCAAAGGCGATGCCCTCGCGTGCGCCGC
Source organism: Binatia bacterium (assembly GCA_035259465.1). Taxonomy (GTDB): domain Bacteria; phylum Desulfobacterota; class Binatia; order UBA9968; family UBA9968; genus JAJPJQ01. The sequence continues at coordinate 3,102 of DATFWH010000234.1, read as the reverse complement.
AGCCGCGGGCGCTTCCTTTTTCGATCGGGCGCATGCGCGCGCCGGCGGCGCGCAGCCGCGCAACGAGCTTGTCATAATCCGCGGACGACGCCACAAAGGCGTGCCGCGGGAAGCCTTTGAGCTCTCCGGGGTCCGGCATCGTCGCGCTTTTCTGCGAGAAAAGCCCGATGTGATTTTGTCCAAGCTTGACAAAGGCGCGTGTCACGCTCGGATCGCTCATACGCTTGAGCAGTCTCGCGCCGAGGACTTCGACGTAAAAATTTTGCGCGCGGTCGGGGTTCGCGACGGGCACGACGAAATGATCGAGGTGGTGGACGACACCGGCGGATTGGTTGGACATGTCTGCCCTCCTTTGTACTACGCTTGTATTACGGCTGCATTACGGCGCGCCTTCTGGGAACAATGCGATCCGGTCGCAAGACAATTGGACGAAGACGCTCCCTTTCAGCGCTTCCCTATCCGACATCGCGCGCGCAAGCAAGAGTTTGCCGCCGACTTCGACCTCGTAGAGAAACTCGCCGCCGGTGAAGACGGCGGAGCGAATCACCCCCGCGAGCTCGTTTTCGGCTTCCCCGCACGCGCCGGAAAGCTTCACGTCCTCGGGACGCACGCCGAGGACGACGCGGCCCGACGCGCCGTCGGTGGGGAGCCGCAGGGCGCCGATCTCCGTTTCCACAATCCCGCCTCCGCGCGCTTCGCCGCGGAGCCAGTTGATCGCGCCGAAGAATTCCGCGACGCGCGGGCTCGCCGGCCGGCGGTAGAGCTCGTCCGGCGCGCCGGCCTGGAGGATGCGCCCGTCGGCCATGACGGCGATGCGGTCCGCGAGCGTCATCGCCTCGATCTGGTCGTGCGTGACGTAGAGCACCGTCACGCGCAGCTCACGCGCGACGGCTTTAATCTTGACGCGCACCTCCTCCCTGAGGCGCGCGTCGAGGTTGCTGAGAGGCTCGTCCATCAGAAGCACCTCGGGATCGACGGCCAGCGCGCGCGCCAGCGCGACGCGCTGCTGCTGCCCGCCGGAGAGGAGCGGCGCGGGCCGCGCCGCGTAGTCTTCCATACCGACGAGCTTCAGCGCCTCCGTGACCCGCTCGTGCACGCGCTCGCGCCCCGGGCGCTTCTTACCCTGCTTCAGCGGCAATGCGACATTTTCGAAGACCGTGAGATGCGGCCAGATCGCGTACGACTGAAAGACCATTCCGAGACCGCGCTCCTCGGCGGGCACAAACAATCGCCGCGCCGAAGAAAACGCCGTGCGGCCGCCGAGTTCGATCTCGCCGCTGTCAGGCCGCTCGAGGCCGGCGACGGAGCGCAGAAGCGTCGTCTTGCCCGATCCACTCGGGCCGAGCAGAACGAAAAATTCCCCGCGCGCGACTTCGAGATCGACCTCCCGCAGCGCATGCACCGCGCCCGACGTGCCGCGGTAGGTCTTGGAGAGCTTCGCGACGCGGATCACGCCCTCAATCCTTCCGGCGCAAGCCGCCGGCCGAAATACCAGTAGGCCGCGACGAAGGGCAGCATAAAAACAAGTCCTATCGCCGCGCCGGCGGCCGCGCGCGTGAACGATCCCGATTGCCACAATCCCCAGATCACCATCGGCAGCGTGACGTTGTCAGGAGTCACCAGCAGCGAAGCGATCGTGAGCTCGCGGTACGTGAGCAGCGCGATCCATAGCCAGCCGTTCAGAAAAGCGGGCGCCAGCAGCGGCACGAGAATGCGCGCCATGCGGCGGAACAGCGCGATGCCCATAACTTGGCCGGCTTCTTCCAGCTCGGGGTGAATCTGCGCGAGCGCGTTGTTGAGCATTCGCGTGCCGAAGCTCGTGCGCTCGAGCACGTAAACGGCGAGCAGGAGAAAGACCGTGCCGTAGATCGGCACGAAGTCGCGTAGCACGAACAGCGCGACATAAGCCGCGCTCAGCGCGAAGATGATCCCCGGCACCGCGTGCGGCAAGAAAGCGACGGCGTCGAGCACGAATCGACCGCGCGCTTTCGAGCGCACGACGATCCATGAAATCGCAAGGCTCAACGCAAGCACCAGCGTCGATACCATCGCCATGAGAAAGGCCGTGTTCTTGAGCCCGTCGATCAGATGGGGCCAAGGCAGCCCGCGGTAGTTAACGAGCGAGAGATTGGCGAACGCGGCGGCCGACGGAAGCTGGAAATAGCGCAGCAGCGAGCTCCACACGAGCGTCAGGAGCGGCAATACCTGTCCGACGAAGAGATACAGCGACAAAAACATCCAGGCGAAGAAGACGCCGGCGCGGCCGAGCTCCGTCTGCCGCGGCCTGTACGAGCGGCCGGTCACCACCGCGAAACGATGGCCGTGGCGCAGCACGCGGAAGTAAAACCATGACAGCGATCCCGCGAGCGCCATCACTAAGACGCCGAAGGCCGCGGCGAGATCGTAGCGCGGCGCGCCTTCGTTGGGATGGACCTGTGTGTAAAGAAACGTGCTGAAGGTGAAGACGCGGTTCGAGAGTCCGATCACCGCCGGAACTTCGAAGGCCGCCAGGCCGATCGTGAGAATATAGATCGCCGCGGCGAGAATGCCCGGCCAGGCGAGCGGCAGCGTGACGCGCAAAAGCGCGCGCACGCTGCCGATGCCATGAACGGCGGCGGCCTCTTCCAGTTCCGGATTGGCCGAACGGAAAGTCGCTGCCGTCATGATGAACGCAAGCGGCGCAAGCCCCAGCCCTTGAACGAAACCCATACCTAGGGGCGATGCGATGTTGATCCGCCAGTCCGGCAACACCGTTCCGATCGCGGCATTGACGAGCCCAATGCGCGGATGCAGCAAAAATACCCAGCCCATCGCGCTCAAAAATCCCGGGATCAAAAGCCCCGCGGTCATGAAGGTGAAGACAAGCCCCTTGCGCGGCAGCGTCGTGCGCTCGACGATCCACGCGGCCGGCACGCCGCACGAAAGCGCGGTCAGCGTTGCGACGGAAGAAAAGATCGCCGTGTTGAAAAGCGTGCGATAGGAAAAAGGATCCGAGAATAGCGCGCGGTAGGCGCTCAGGCTGAAGACGGCTCCGGAGTCTGTGTCGGCGCGAATGCTGACCCAGACCGGAATCAAGAGCAGGCCGACAATGGCTGCGGCGGG
>DATFWH010000233.1:0-6534 GCA_035259465.1 Binatia bacterium | reverse complement strand
GATCCCGAAGTGCTGTTGATGGACGAGCCGTTCGCCGCCCTCGACGCGCAGACGCGCGATCTCATGCAGAGCGAGCTTTTGCAGGTCTGGGAGAAGACGCAGAAGACGGTGCTCTTCGTCACCCACAGCATCGAAGAGGCGGCTTACCTCAGCGACCGCGTCGTCGTGATGAGCGCGCGGCCGGGCAGGATCAAGCAGATCCTCAAGGTCGAGTTGCCGCGCCCGCGCGATTACGAGATGCGCCTTACGGCCAAGTTCAACGAGCTGAAATCGCGCATCTGGGACATTCTCAAAGAAGAGCTGGTCGGAAAGAAGTGATATGCGCCCGCGGGACTTCTACGGCGAGCACCGGCGGCTGATTCTGGGGCTGTCGTCGTTCGTCGTTCTGGTCGCAGCCTGGGAGCTGCTGCTTACTTATGTCATTCCGCTGAATCCCTTTTTCTTCACCAAACCGTCGCTCATCGCCGCCGCCTTCCGCGATCAGATCACGACCGGCAGGCTGTGGCATGACCTCGGCGTGAGCAGCCGCGCGTTCATCCTGGGCTTCTCGGCTGCCGTCGTCGTCGGCATACCACTCGGCATCGTCATGGGCTGGAAGCGGCGCGTGGAATACGCGCTTGACCCGTTTCTCACGGCGCTCTACGCGAGCCCGCTCGTCGCGGTCGCGCCGCTCCTCATCATCTTTTTCGGCGTCGGGCTCACCGGCAAGGCGGTGCTGGTTTTTCTGCTCGCGGTCTTTCCTTTCGTTTTCAACGTCTTCGCCGGCGTGAAATCCGCCGATCCGCTGCTCATCAGCGTCGTGCGCGCCTTCGGCGGCCGCGAAAAAGATCTTTACTTCAAGGTCATTCTGCCCAGCACGCTTCCCTATCTCGCCGCGGCGGCGCGGATCGCGATCGGACGCGGTCTCGTCGGCATCATCGTCGGCGAGTTCTACGCCGCGTCGGAAGGCATCGGCTTCGCGATCTCGCAGGCGGGCGACACCTACCGCCTGCCGGACATGTTCGTCGGGATTCTCATCCTCGCAGTCGTGGCCGTCCTCCTTACCGAGGGCATGCGCTGGCTCGAGACCGCGCTCGCGCCGTGGCGCGCCGACGAGGAGGTGCGCTGATGGCTCTGAAAAGATTTTACCTAGACCAGGAGCCGTACATCCTCGGCATCGGTTTTATCGCGGCGCTGCTGCTCGTCTGGCAATCGATCCCGCTCTGGTACACGCTGCCGCGCGGCATGGCGCTTTTCTTCACCACGCCTTCGGCTGTCGCCGCGGCGTTCTGGCAGCTGCTCTCCAGCGGCGAGCTGGAAAAGCATATCTACGTCAGCGCGCTCGCCTTCGTCGCCGGCCTCGGGCTCTCCATCGCCGTCGGGCTGCCGCTGGGGATCGTCATGGGACGGTCGCGGACGCTGGAGGCGCTGCTCGATCCCTACGTCACGGCGTTCAACGCGACGCCGCGCATCGTTTTCCTGCCGCTGCTGATCCTCTGGTTCGGCATCGGCATCTGGTCGAAGATCGCCGTCGTCTTCGCCGGCGCGGTCTTCCCGCTGCTGATCAACACCTACGTTGGCGTCAAGAACGTCGACCGCGTGCTGGTGAACGTAGTGCGCTCGTTCGGCGCGAACGAGTGGCAGCTGATGAAGGTCGTCGTCGTGCCCAATTCCCTGCCGTACATCATCGCGGGGCTAAGGCTCGCGATCGGCCGCGCGATCTTGGGCGTCGTGGTGGGCGAGTTTTTCGGCGCGTCGCGCGGCTTGGGCTATATGATCGCCTCGGCGGCGACGAACTACAAAGTCGACGTCGTCTTCGTCGGCGTCGCTATCTTCATGGCCCTGTCGCTGGTCTTGACGCTCGCGGTCAAGCGATTGGAATCGCGCCTCGCGAGCTGGCGCCCCGAGACGGCGAAGACGTTCTGAATCACTTCCCCGGCGTCCGCCCCATCTCTTTCAATACTTCGTTCAGCGGGCCGCGGTCGACGAACTGCTCCGGGTCGGGCAGCGGCTTGCCCTTCGGCCAGCCGAGCTCGGGCGTCGTGCGCGACTCGAAGAGGTCGCGGATCAGATTCGCCGGCATCTCGGGGCTGTACTTGTCGAAGACCTGTTTGTAGATGCTCTCGTTCACCTTCGGGTCTTTGATCTCGAAATACTTCGCGATCACGTCCACCGTCCCCTGCTTGTTCGTCTTGATGTAGTCCTCGGCTTTCACCATCGCGCGGATGAAGCGCTTTACGACCTCGCGCTTCTCCTTGATGAAATCCTTATGCGTCAAGAATGTCCCGCCGAGGCGCGGCAGATAGTCGCCAGTGCGCACGAGGATTTTCATGCCTTCCTTCTCGGCGCGCGCGGCGTGCGGAAACGAGAGCACGCCGCCCTGGATCGAGCCTTGAATGAGCGCCGCGACGCGGTCGGGCTCGCCGGTGAAGCTGATGACCTTGTAGTCCTTCCCCGGCTCCATCTTGAAGTTCTTGCCCAGCACGATCACGAGCTCGCTGTAGTCGGCCGAGCCGGGCCGCCCGAGACCCAGCGTCCTTCCCTTCAAGTCCTCGACGCGCTTGATGTCGGGCGTCGTCGTAAGCGTCCACTGCGAGATCAGCGATTCGCCGACGATGAAGACAATCGGCGCGCCCTGCAGCATCGCCTCCGAGCCGCCGCCGGGGATCGGCGAGAACTCGATCTCGCGCGCGATTGTCGCGCGCACCAGCACGCCGGCCGTCGCGGCGATGAAATCGGCGTCGAGCCCCTCGTTCTTGAAGAAGCCCTTGTCCATCGCGATGTACGACGGGATGTGAAAGCCGCTCCCGCCGGTGGTCCGGCCGACCCGGACCTTGATCGACTGCGCGTCGGCAATCGAGGCGGCGAAAACCAGAACGAGCGACAGCGATGCGGCCGCGGCTTTGGCGATCATCCTCATGGCGGTCTCCTTTCCGGCGGATAGAAGCTAGCCTTAAAATACCATCGATGGCAAGAGCAAGGCCGATTGACCCACGCCGTCCGCTGACCTAAGGTTGGAGCACCAGGAGGTTATCGCATGAACGTCCTCATCACCGGCGCCGGGCTGATCGGCTGCCACGTCGCCAAGCGCGCCGCCGACGCCGGCAATAAAGTCGTCATCTACGATCTTTCGCCCAACCGCGACTACATCGACAAGATCGTCGGGCGCGACCGCACCGGGATCGTCGCCGCGGACATGCGCGACCTGCCCGCGCTGCTGAGCGCGCTCGAGCGCTTCGATATCGACACCGTCGTCGCCACCGCCGGTCTCATCGGCAAGCGCGTCGCGGAAAACTCTTATACCGGCGCGACCAATAATATTCTCGCGACGATCAATACATTGGAGGCCGCGCGGCTGCGTCGTTTGCGCCGCGTCGTTTATGTCAGCACTTTCGGCGTGTACGATCGAGAAAAGATCAAAACGCCGATCCGCGAGGACGCGCCGGTCGGCGGGCACAATCTCTACACGACGACGAAGATCTGCTCGGAGCAGCTGCTCCATTCCTACACGCACCAGTACAACCTAGATACGGTCATCATACGCCCCGCCGGCGTCTTCGGCCGCGGCCACTACGTCGGCGGATCGACGGTCGGCATGGTCATGCGCGACCTCGCGCTCAAGCTCATCAAAGGTCAGCCGTTCGCGCTCGACGCCAAGGTTTATTTTTCCAACGAGTACGTCTATGCGAAGGACGTCGCGCTGGCGATCGATCTCGCATGCGCGGCGAAAGCGCCGAAGCAAAGGATTTATAACGCCGGCAGCGGCGTCGTAACGAAGGTCGAGGATCTCGCCCAAGCCGCCCGCGAGATCGTGCCGAAGCTCGACGTGGCGGTTTCGGGCACGGCAACCGAGAGCCACGCGGAATATCCGCTCGACTTGAGCGCATCGAAAGGGGAATTAGGCTACACGCCGCAATATCCGCTGAAAGATGCGCTGCGCGATTATATGGAAGATTTGTGGAGCGAGGGAGTGAGGGGCTGAGTCTCAGTCCTTCCACCAAAACCGTATTAGGCAATAGAGCGCCGACACGCCGTCCTTCCAGGTGATCTTTTTCCCTTCTGCGTACGTGCGGCCGTAGTAGGAGATCGGGACTTCGTAGACGCGGCAGCCCATTTTCGCGACCTTCATCGTGACCTCGGGCTCGAAGCCGAAGCGCTCGGATTCGAGCCTGATGCGCTTGATGACCTCCGCGCGAAAAACCTTATAGCCCACCTCCATGTCCGTGAGATTCAGGTTGGTGAGCGCGTTGGAGAACAACGTCAGCATTTTGTTGCCGATATAGTGCCAAAAAAACATCACGCGGTGCGCGCCGCCGCCGGAAAACCGCGTCCCGAAGACGACATCCGCCTTTCCCAAAAGAATCGGCTCGAGCAGCCGGTCGTAGTCGGCCGGGTCGTATTCGAGGTCGGCGTCCTGGATGATGACGACGTCGCCGGTGACGTGGGCGATGCCGGTCCGGAGCGCCGCGCCCTTGCCCTGGTTGAACGGCTGTAGGACGACTTTGAAGCCGTCGGAGCCGCTGTTTCCGGCGGCTTCGGCTTCGAGGCGCTTCAGGATGTCGCGGCTGCCGTCGGTGGAGCCGTCGTCGACCGCGATGATCTGTTTCGGAAAGCGGACGCTCTGCACCCGCCGCACCGCTTCCTCGAGCGTGCCCGCCTCGTTGTAGACGGGCATCACGACGGAGAGCTTCACTGCTCGAACTCGCGCTTCTTAAGCTCGCGGATAAATGCCGAAAGATTGGGATCGTTATTGACGGCTTCGTTGACCTTGTTCTGAAAGTCGGCGGCGGCGCGCTCGAGCGGCCCGGTGTCGACGCGGAGACCGAGCCATTGCGTGAGCTTCAGCACGAGCGCGAGCGAGCCGCGCGGATTGGGCGTCGCGGAGAGATAATGCGGCAGCGTCGCCCACAGGCTTACGTGCGGGACGCTGTTTCTCCGAAACGTATCGCCCAGCACGCCGATCATGCCGGTCGGCCCCTGGTAGCGCGACGGCAGCAGGTCAAGCTCGTTCAGGAGCTGAGCGTCCGTCGAGAAGCCGGTGAGCGGCACGGGCCGCGTGTAAAGGACTTCGTCAAGATAGGCGCCGAGCGTGACCACGAGCTCGATCTTGCATTCGCGGACGACGCGCAGCATCGCCTCCGCGAAGCCGCGCCAGCGGAGATGCGGCTCGCCGCCGATGCCGAAGACGAAATCGCGATCGATGCCGATGCCGGCGCCGTGGTGGAAATCGTAGGTCGGCCAGTGAATCTCCCGCTGCAGGCCGTCGGCGAGCCGCACCTGCGGCCGCTGCAGCGAAAAATCGTAGAAATCCTCGGGATCGATGGCGGCGAACTTGGTCGCCATCAACTGCTCGGAAAGATAGCGCACCGACGTCGTCGCCGAGGCGCCGGCGTCGCTCCAGCCGCCGAAGGCGAGCAGCAGTACCGGCCGGCGAAGCGCCGGAACCGCGCCAATGCTGAGCGGGTCGTCAGCCATGATGTCTTTTTACCACAATCGTGGCCGCGGACTCCAGCAGAGATATTTTGCCCCCGAGCTTCTATGCCTTCGGTTATTGCTTTGTTATATTGGTCACCGCCATATTCGACGCGGTATCATGACAGCCTCCGGCGCCAAAGTAGCCCTCATCACCGGCGGCGCGCGCGGTATCGCCCGCGCCGTGGCGCTCGATTGCGCGCGCGGCGGCTGGAACGTGGCGATCTGCTACCGCACCAGCGCGGCGGAAGCCGCGGAGGTCGCCGAAGCCGCTAAACGGAGCGGCGTCCAGGCGCTCGCCGTGCAATGCGACGTCTCCGACCCGAAAGCCGCCGCGACGATGGTCGAGCGTATCGAAAACGAATGGGGCCGCATCGACGCCTTGGTCAACGGCGCCGGGCCTTATCACCGCGTGGATCTCTTGAAGGAAACAGTCGAAGGCTGGCACAAGATGTTCGACAACAACCTCCATCCGGTTTTCTATCTCAGCCGGGCCGCGCTGCCGGGCATGATCGCGCGCAAATGGGGCCGCATCGTCAGCTTCAGCATGGCGAACGCCGATCAGATGATCGCGCAGCCGAACCTGACCGCGCACTATATCGCCAAGGCCGGCGTGCTCGTGCTCACGCGCACGCTGGCGAAGGTCGCCGCGCCGCACGGCGTCACCGTCAACGCGGTCTCGCCCGGATTTATCGACACCGGCAGCGCGCCTCCGGAAGAAACGGCGGCGATGGCGAGGCGCATCCCGGCCGGCTATGTCGGGTCGGTCGACGACGCGGTCGCGACGGTGCGGTTTTTACTTTCGGAGGACGCGCGCTACGTGAACGGCGCCAATATCCATTTGAGCGGGGCTTGGGGAGTGTAAAGTTTTTTGGGGGCTGCGCTACCGAAGCCTTACCGCTACTTTACCACGGACGAGAATATCTCTACGGCAGTATCGATTTCCGCCTTGCTGACGATCAGCGGCGGGCAGAAGCGGATGACGCGCTCGCCGCAGCCCAGAAGCAGCAAGCCCTTTTCGAAAGACGCGCGCACGACCCGCTCGCGCTCTTCGGCCAACGCAAACTCGACGCCGACCATGAG
>DATFWH010000232.1:0-17461 GCA_035259465.1 Binatia bacterium | reverse complement strand
GAAATCGAGGCCGCGGTCGGACCGACGATCGGCCCGTGCTGCTACGAGATCGGCGAAGACGTGCTCGGTCCGTTTCTCGCAACCTTCGGGACCGGCGCTGAGCCGTCGATCCACATCCGCCAGAAGAGATTCTTTCTCGATGTGCGCGAGCTGAACATCCGGCAGCTCGAAGAGGCCGGCGTGCCGCCGGGACAAATCACCGCCGCGGGTCCGTGCACTTCGTGCGACAGAGAATTTTTCTCCTACCGCCGCGACCGGGAGACCGGCCGGCAGCTGAGCTTTATCGGCTGGCCGCCGTAAGCACAAATATTGATTTTTATTGACTTGAAGGGGCCGCTTCCTTAAACTGGAATCAGCAGGGAAAGGAGGTGGTCCAGTGATAAATGACAAATGTACGGACTGTGAGGTGGCTGGGACCTAGCGTCTGAGCCAGCCGATTGACGGGGGTTCAGGCTCAGGCCTGTAAATCCCCCCAGTCACCGGGGCCCGCTTCTTCGTTTTGCAGCGAAGGGGCGGGCCCTTTTAATTTTCAGTCTTTTAGAGAATAGACGATCGCCGCCGGCCGCTTTCGCTCTTCGTCGAAAAAGAACACCCCGACCGCGCCGGCTTTGCCGGGATTCGCTGCGGGCCAGCGATAGGCCCACGCCGGCGACTGCTCCCACAGCGAAAGCACCAGATACCTAGGCTTTCGCTGCGCCAGCATGCGCTCGAACTCCTCCTGCTCGTTCGGTATCGCGTAGGAGCGCCGCTCCGAATAGTATGTATTTTGCGGCACGCTCGACGTCAGGACGGAATCGCCCGGCTGAGAATGCGCCTTGATCCAGAGCCCCGCGTCCTGGATCGCAGCGAACGAGTCGAGCTTGTCGGCGATGACGGCGTCCGCACGCAGCGCCATCGAAACCGCCGCGTAAAGCAAAAACAATGTGACCGCGGCCGCGGCCGCCGGCTGGCTGAAGCGCTTGAGGTACTCGTATCCCGCATCCAGCGCCGCGCCGGTCAATAGAAAAACCGCGGGGAAGATCATTGCGATGTAGCGGTCCTCGAAATGATCGACGACCAGCGCGAAAAAAAAGAACGGCACGAGTGTCCAGAGAAGCGCGAGTAAGTAACTCTGAACGGTCTTGTCCACGGCGAGGGCGCCGGCGCGCCGTGCGAGCACGGCAGCGGCTAGAACAAAGCCCGCGAGAAATACGAACGTCACGGGGATGTTCGTGTAGTTCGGAAAGAAGAGAACATACTGGACGAGGATGTGGCCCGGATCCAGCGCGGCTTTGCCGGCCGTCCTTAGGACACCTTGCGAGACGAAGGGAAACAACGGGTTGCCGTAGACGGCCCAGTAGTAAAGTAAGAACGGCAGAAATAGGGCAATGCCGATCGCAAAGGAAACGAGCCAACGTTTATCTTTCCACAGCCCACCCCGTTTGACGACGATCAGAAAAGTTGCGGCGACTATAAAAAATATTCCGACGGTGAAGCGTATCGCCGTTCCCAGAAAGACGACCGGAAGCACCGCCCATGCGCTGTAGGTCGCGGTCCGATACGTCGCTCTGATGAGCAAGTACGCTGCGAGAACGACGAAGAAAACCTGCGGCACATCGACCAGTAGGCGCATCGAATAGAAAAGGTCGATGTAAAAAAACGAGGCAAGCGCGTCGGCATACAGGCCGACGCGCTTGTTAAACAGTTGTGCGCCGATGCGGTAAATCAGAATCAGGGATATCGTCGACAGTGCGATCCATAGAACACGGATAGCGATTTCGCCGCCGCCGAGCTTGAAAAGGCCGGCCGCGAGAAACGGTAAAAGCACCGGCCGCGATTTGTACCAGCCCGTCTCCGGCGTGCCGAAAGCGAGCGCTTTCGCTTTCAGCATGTACTCCGCCTCGTCCCACCAGAGCGGCTGATCTTTGGTGATGAAGAAGTAGTCGAGCCTTACGACGAACGCGAGAAGAAGAACTCCGAGGAAGATCCAGTCGCAGATCTCCAGGCGAGAAGATTTCTTTGCTTGGTGCTGCTCTTCTGTCGCGATCATGGAAATGCGTAACGGCGCTCTTAACACGCCGCCGCAGCTCTGTAAAGAAAACGTATTTGATTATTTCTCGAAGGCGCCGATGTCGCAGCCGCCGATCGATGCGCGACTAAATCGCGTGCGTTTAGAATGCAACGATCAGTCAATAACCAACCTACGTCGCTTTTCTCCCCAGCATCTCCAGCGCGGCGCGCGCGGCGCGGACGACGGTCGGATCGCCGCTCAGCGCGGCGCCTTCGAGCGCGCCGCGAATCTCCGCCATCGGACCGCCGCTTTGCGCGAGAGCCACGGCGGCCGCGGCGCGGACGCGCGCGTCGTCGTCGCTCTCCAGCATGCGCTGCATGTCGGCGATTAAGGCGCGCGCCGTATCGGGAAAAGCTTTGAGACTCGTCAGCGCCGCGATGCGGACGAGCGGACCGGAATCGCCGAGCGCCGCGATGACGGCTCGCTCCGTGACCGCGTCCTGTGCGCCGATATCGCGCAGCGCGTACACCGCCATGCGCCGCTGCGTCGCCGTGCCGGTATTCGCCAGCGATGCCAGCCGTTCTTGTGTCGCGCCGCTTTGCCGCCGCGCAAGGGCGGTGAAAAGCACGACGATCGCCCAGCGGATGTCCGGATCGGGCGCGTCGAGTCCAGCTTCCAGCGCCGCGAAGCAGGCGTCGGACGGCGGCGCGATTTGCGCCAGCACGTAGGCCATCGGCCAGCGCTTATAGGCCGGCGCGCGCGCCATCGCCTCCTCGACTTCGACGCGAACCTCGGGCGCGTCGGGCGCGAGCGCGACCAGCGCGTCCACGGCTTCGCGCACGATTTTTTTATCGTGATGATCGAGCGATGCGAGGAGGCGGGCTATAGGGTTGGTCTTTTTGTCCATCGATCAGCGCGCGGCGCGGAGCGGGATATTCAATGTGCCGGGGGCGGACGAAGGCTCTCCGCCAGGCGAGATTATACCGTATCTCGGGTTCGCTCGGGAAAGGGATTTTTCAGCGCCGGCCGGCGGCCGCGGCCACGCGCGCGGGGTAGTCGCTGATGATGCCGTCGACGCCGAGATCGAGCAGGCGCTTGATCTCGGCCGGGTCGTTGACGGTCCAGACGTAGAGCTCGAGACCGAGCGCGTGCGCGGCGCCGATGCTTGCGGGGGTAACCAGCTCGACGCCGGCGAACGTCGGCGGGACCTGGAACGCGCCGCCCGGCGGGCGGTAGCCCGCCAGAGCGCCGCGCGCGAGGGCATCGATGAACGCGGCGACCTCGCCGTGGCAGAAGCCGGTCGCGAACGGCCCGTTCGGGCCGAGCGCCGCGCGGATATCGCGCATGACATCGTCGCGCTCGGTCGCAAGGAGAACGTCGTTCTCTTTGCCGGCGCGTAGAACGGCGCCCAGGACGCTGTCGACGATCGGCGGCTCGGACTGCTTGATCTCGACGATCGCCTTGATGTCGTGCAGGCGGTGGAGGATCTCGGCGAGCGTCGGAATGGCTACGCCGCGGCCGCGAAAGGGGTAATCGCCGCCGTCGCCGTGGAAGCGATAGCCGGCGTCGAGGCGCTTGAGCTCGGCGAGCGACATTTCTTTAACCGCGCCGGCGCCGTCGGTCGTGCGGTCGACGGTGTCGTCGTGGATGACGACGATCTGGCCGTCGCGCGTCGCGTGCACGTCGAGCTCGACGATGTCGGCGCCGTCGGCGACGGCCCACTCGAAGGAAGCCACGGTGTTTTCCGGCGCGGCGCCGGCGGCGCCCCGGTGGCCGATAACGCGCGGCTTCGGCCCGGAAAAGAATTTGAGATTTTCTTGCAAGGTCGAAGCCAACATGACGGACGGAGCGGTCGTCTCCGGCCGGCATTTTCTCCTATTAGACTTCGAGAAATTGCGGCGCGCGGGTTAAGTTTCGGTTACCTTTCGGCGTGACGACGACGACGTCTTCGAGGCGCACGCCGCCCATGCCGAGATAGTACAGGCCGGGCTCGACCGTGACTACGTGGCCGGTGCGGAGCGTCGCCTCGACCGGCGAAATGCGCGGCGGCTCGTGGATGTCGAGCCCGAGACCGTGGCCCGTGCCGTGAAAGAATCCCTGCATGCGCCCGTCGATTTTTCCGGTCGGGAAGCCGCGCCGCGCGAAGAGATCCAGAATCTTCTGATGGATTTCTCTGCCGTTCGCGCCGTTGCGGATATCGCGATAGGCGATTTGCTGCCCCGCCTGCACCGTCGCGTAAGCCTCCTTTAGCCGCTCGGAGGCGCGGCCGCGCACGATCGTGCGGCTCAAGTCGCCGAAGTAGCCGGTCTTCTGCGAGCGCGGAAAAATATCGAAAATGATCGAGCTGTCCGCCTTGATCGGCCCGCTGCCCTCGTTGTGAGGATCGCAGCATTGGTCGCCGGAAGCGATGATGGTGTGGCTCGGCACCCAGCCGCGAGCCATGATCGCGGTGTTGACGATGCTCTTCAAGGTTTCGGAGGTGAGCCGCGCGCCGTTCAAATACAGATAGCGGTCGCGCCCGATGCGGGATTTTTTTACCGCCGCGATGCCGGCCTCGAGGCCCGCCTCCGCCGCGGCGAGGGAAGCGCGGATTTTTTTTACCTCGTCGTCGCTCTTCTTCTCCCGCCCGTCAAAAAAGGGGTCGCGCTTCACCTCCAGCGTAAAGCCGCGCGCCCTCAGCTCGTCGGCGAGCAGCGTCGGAAACGTCGCCGGCACCGCGACGCGGCGAATGCCCTTTTCCCGGAATATCAGCTCGATGATGTCGGCCGTGTTGGGCGCCGGCTTGCCGCGCTTTCTCGCTTCCGCGGCGTAGCGCGACAGCGACAGCACCACATCGACGTCGGCCTGGCGCTTGGCGCGGTCGATCTCGAGGTCGCTCATGACGACGTACTTCTTCCCGCGGTGCTGGAAAAAGATGAATGGGTCGGGCGCGAAAAACGCCGTGGCATACAGCATGTTGGCGTCGCTCTCGCTCGCGGCGACGATCAGAAGGGAATTCTTGCTGCCTTTCATGGGAAGATAGCTAAGTTAGCAATTTTGCTATAGAACATCAAGAAGACAGCCGTTTTCATGTTGACAGGCGGTGTCTGTCTGTTATATTGCGCGCACTTTGACCATGTCGCTCCCTCGCGAGAAGATCCCGGCCATGGCCGAGAACGATAACCTCGAAAAGCTTCGGCAGCTCAACCGCCAAGCGGACCTGGGCGGCGGTGAAGACAAGATCCGCCGCCAGCACGAGCAGGGCAAGCTACTCGCGCGCGAGCGCATCGACATCCTCCTCGACGCCGGCAGCTTCGTCGAGCTCGACCGGCTGCGCACCCACGACTGCACCGACTTCGACATGGAGGGGAAGAAATTTCCCGGCGACGCCGTCGTCACCGGCCACGGCATGATCGACGGCCGCCTCGTCTATGTCTACGCGCAGGACTTCACCGTCTTCGGCGGCAGCTTGAGCAGCGTCGTCGCCGAGAAGATCTGCAAGATCATGGATCTCGCGATGAAAAACGGCGCGCCGGTGATCGGCATCAACGACTCCGGCGGCGCGCGGATCCAGGAAGGCGTCGCGAGCCTCGCCGGCTACGGCGATATCTTTCAGCGCAACGTCATGGCGTCCGGCGTCGTGCCGCAGATCTCCGCCATCATGGGGCCGTGCGCCGGCGGCGCCGTCTACTCGCCGGCGATCACCGACTTCATCTTCATGCTCAAGACGAACAGCTACATGTTCATCACTGGCCCGGACGTCATCAAGGCGGTGACGCATGAAGAGGTGACGAAGGAGGACCTCGGCGGCGCCGAGACGCACAACGCGAAAAGCGGCGTGGCGCATTTCTCCGTCGACGGCGAGAAGGAATGCCTGCTCATGATCCGCGAGCTGATGAGCTTCATTCCGAGCAACAACCAGGAAGAGCCGCCGTTCCATCCTACCGAGGACGATCCCTCGCGGCAGGACAAGCGGCTGCGCGATCTCGTCCCCGACAATCCCAATCGTCCGTACGACATGAAGGAGCTGATCGGGCTCGTCGTCGACGAGGGATACTTTTACGAGGTGCAGCGGGATTTCGCGCCGAATATCGTCGTCGGCTTCGCGCGCCTCGGCGGCCGGTCGGTCGGCATCGTGGCCAATCAGCCGGCTCATCTCGCCGGCTGCCTCGACATCGACGCGTCGGTCAAAGCCGCCCGGTTCATTCGCTTCTGCGACTGCTTCAACCTCCCGATCGTCACGTTCGTCGACGTGCCGGGATTTCTTCCCGGCACGACGCAGGAATACAGCGGCATCATCCGCCACGGCGCCAAGCTCCTCTACGCCTACGCCGAGGCGACCGTGCCGAAGATCACTCTCGTCACGCGGAAAGCGTACGGCGGCGGCTACATCGTCATGTCGAGCAAGCATCTCCGCGGGGATATCAATCTCGTCTACCCCTCGGGCGAGATTGCGGTCATGGGGCCCGAAGGCGCGATCAATATCGTCTTCCGCGACGCGATCGAAAAAGCCGCCGACCCGGAAAGGGCGCGCGAAGACCTCGCCGCGAGCTATCGCGAGAAATTCGCGAATCCGTTCAAGATCGCCGAGCTCGGCTATGTCGATCAGGTCATCTACCCCGAAGAGACCCGGCCGGTTCTCATCCGCGCGCTCGAGATGCTCAAGAACAAGCGCGATCAGAACCCGGCGAAGAAGCATGGGAACATTCCACTTTAGACAGAGACAGGGACAGAGACGGCAATGAAGCGCGGTTCTCTGTCTCAAATCTCTGTATCTATCCTTACGCGATGTTTAAGCGCATTCTGATCGCCAACCGCGGCGAGATCGCCGTGCGCATCGTGCGCGCCTGCCGCGAGCTCGACATCGAGACGGTCGCCGTCTACTCCGAGGCCGACCGCGAGTCGCTGCACGTCAAATACGCCGATTACGCCTACCCCGTCGGGCCTCCGCCGTCGATTCAGAGCTACCTCGCGATCGATCGCATTCTCGAGGCCGTAAAGAAGAGCGGCGCCGACGCCGTCCATCCCGGCTACGGCTTCCTCGCCGAGAACAGCGAGTTTGCCGCCGCCTGCGAAGACGCGGGCATCACGTTCATCGGGCCGTCGCCGAAAGTCATCGACCAGATGGGCGACAAGGTGAAGGCGCGCGCGCTCATGAAGGCCGCGGGAGTGCCGGTCGTGCCCGGATCGGACATCCTGGAATCGGAGGACGAGGTCAAGAAAGCGGCGGACACGATCGGCTATCCGTTTATGCTCAAAGCGGTGGCCGGCGGCGGCGGCAAGGGCCTCCGCATGGTGCGGTCGAGCCGCGAGATCGTTTCGGCGTATCGCGCCGTGCGCTCCGAGGCGGCGTCGTTTTTCGGCGACGCGCGGCTGTACATCGAAAAACACCTCGACCGGCCGCGCCACGTCGAGGTGCAGATACTCGCCGACAAGCACGGCAAGGTCATCCATCTCTACGATCGCGAATGCTCGATCCAGCGCCGGCATCAAAAGATCATCGAGGAATGCCCCGCGCCGTCGCTCGACTACCGGGCGCGGCGCAACATCGGCCGCATCGCGATTCAGGGAGCGCGCGCCGTCGGCTACGTCGGCGTGGGCACGCTCGAATTCCTGCTCGACCGCAACATGAGCTTTTACTTTCTCGAGATGAACACGCGCCTCCAGGTCGAGCACGCCGTGACCGAGCGCGTGGTCGGCATCGATCTCGTCAAGGCGCAGATCGAGGTCGCCGCGGGCAGCTATCTTCCGTGGCGGCAGCGGCATATTAAGCCGACGGGCCACGCCATCGAGTGCCGCATCTACGCCGAAGATCCCGAGAGCGATTTCATGCCTTGCCCGGGAAAGATCGAGGGGCTACGGCTGCCCGAGGGGCTCGGCGTCCGCAACGACTGCGGCGTCTACGAGGGCGCGGAGGTGCCGATCCATTACGACCCGATGATCGCGAAGTTGATCGTCTGGGGCGAAGACCGCGTCGAAGCGATCATCCGCATGCGCCGCGCGCTGCGCGAGTACCAGATCCGCGGCATCAAGACGAATATTCCCTTCCATCAGTGGATTCTGCGCCACCCGCGCTTCATGGCCGGCGACTTCAACACCGGCTTCATCGACGACGAGTACCGCTACATGCACAAGGAAGAGATCCTGCCGCACAAGGACATCGCGCTCGCGTCCGCCGCCATCGCGGCCCTCGGCCGCGAGCACGAGCGGGCCGTTGTCATGCTCGCCCGCGGCGCGGCGGAGAAGTCGCGCTGGCGCGACGCCGGCCGGCGCGTATCGCTCAGGTCGCTTCCCGGCGCGCCGGGAAAAGGCTGGAAAAGCTGAAGGATTTTAGATTTGCGATGGCGGATTTCCGATTGAATCTAAAATCCAAAATCGAAAATCGAAAATAGGCGCGGTTTCAGGATCCGTCACATGGCATTCATCGCCCGACTTGGAGAAAAGACTTATACCGTCGACATCGAGGAGATCGGCAAGTCGCTTTATCGCGTCTCCGTCGACGGGAGCGAGTTCCTCGTCGACGGCAAAAAAACCGGCCTCACGAACTATTCGCTCATCGTCGACAACCGCTCGTTCGAAGTCGAGGTCGACGTCAAAGAAGACGAGTACCGCGTGCTCGTCGACGGCAGGAACTATCACATCGATCTCGTCGACGAGCGCCGGGTGCGGCTCGGCGGACTACAGTCGGGCATCGAGCTCCAGGGCCGGCAGAACGTCTCGGTGCCGATGCCGGGAAAGATCATCGCGGTGCTCGTCGCGGAGGGCGACAAGGTGGAGAAGGGGCAGGGGCTCGTCATCGTCGAGGCGATGAAGATGGAAAACGAGGTGCGCTGCCCGATCAACGGCGAGGTGAAGGAGGTGCGGGTGAAGACCGGCGATGCTGTCGAGGCGGGCGCCGTGCTCGCCGTCGTCGAATAAAATCCGCCCCAATTTTGTTGTCACGTTTTTTTTGTTATGGTATATCCCGACGAAGATGGTTCCCAAGAAATGTTTCTTCACTAAAGGCGTCGGAGTCCACAAAGAGAAACTCGCCTCGTTCGAGTTGGCCCTGCGGATGGCCGGCCTGGCGCACTGCAACCTCGTGCTCGTTTCCAGCATCTTTCCTCCGGGATGCAAGCGGGTGTCGAAAGAAGAGGGCGTGAAGCTCCTGCGGCCCGGCGAGATCGTTTTTTGCGTTTACGACCGCGAGAGCAGCAACGAGCCGAACCGGCTGGTCGCGGCCTCTGTCGGTGTCGCGATTCCCGCCGACGAAAGCCAGCACGGCTATCTCTCCGAGCACCATTCCTTCGGCGAGACGGACGAGAAGGCCGGCGATTATGCCGAGGATCTCGCTGCGAGCATGCTCGCGACCACGCTCGGCGTCGAGTTCAACCCCGACACGGGATGGGACGAACGCGAGCAGATCTTCAAGATGTCGGATAAGATCGTCCGCACGACCAACATCACCCAGTCCGCGATCGGCAATAAGGACGGTCTCTGGACGACCGTCTTCTCCGCCTGCGTCTTCATCAACGACGACAACAACGACGTGAAAGCCGACGCCAAATCCGACGCGAAAACCGACGGAAAAAGCGACGGCAAATAAAGCCGCTCGCGGATTTCCAGCGTTATCCTATTCCCGCTTTTTACCCGCGAAGTAGGCGACCGCGACGCTGACGCCGTAAAGCAGCATCAGCGGAATCGCCAGGAGCACCTGCGAGATGACATCCGGCGGCGTGAGAATCGCCGCAAGGATGAAAATGACGACGACGGCGTAGCGGAACTGCCGGACGAGGAAGCGGTGGTCGATGAGCCCGACGCGGGCGAAGAAATAAGACAGAACCGGCAGCTCGAAGGCGACGCCGAGCGCGAGCACGAGCTTCGCGGCGAACGAGAGGTACTCGCCTACGCGGATCGCGGGCCGCACTTGGATCGCCGCATAGCGCCGGAGTAGGAAGTTGAATCCCAAATCGAAGACAACGCTGTAGCAAAACCACGCCCCCAACAAGAAAAAAAGCGTCCCGAAAAAGACGAAGCTCCGCGCGTAGCGCTTCTCGTGCTCGTAGAGGCCCGGCGCGATAAAGCGCCACGCCTGCCAGAGGACCACCGGCAGCGCCGCGATCAGGCCCGCGATGAGCGCGACCTTCATTTTCGTGAAGAACGCCTCGATCACCGCCGTGCCGATGAGCGTGAGACCCGGCACTTCAACTCGGGTCAGCGGCCTGGTCAAAAAGAAAAAGATATTTTCGACGTACGCGTAGCAGACGGCGAAGCCGACCGCGACGGCCGCCAACGATTTGATGAGACACGAGCGCAGCTCCTCGAGGTGCCCGGTAAACGGCATCCGGGCGTCGTCGACGCGCGCGCTACTGGATTTTCCGTTCACTCTCTTCGCCGGGGGTGGCTTGCGGATGCGGTGGCGTGCTTTCGCCGCCGGCCGGCTGCGTCTCCGGCGGCGGACTCTTGGGCGCTTCGGACTCCGGCTCGATGCGGGTCAGCTCGTCCTTCAGCTCGTCGGTCGCGCGGCGAAACTCGGCCAGGCCTTTGCCGAGCGCGCGGGCGATCTCCGGCAGCTTCTTCGGCCCGAGGACGATGAGCGCGAGTCCCAGGATCAGGATCAATTCCGGCATGCCGATGCCGAACATGTTTAACCTCCGGATGTAGGCTAATCCATTTGGCACAGCGAGGCAACAGAAGGACTTCGCATTTGCAGCCGAGCTTCAGCGTGGTAAAAAAGAATTACAATGGCGCGCTCCGCCGTCGTTATCGATCCCGAATATTTGAAGCACGATCCCGGCCGCGCTCATCCCGAGCGCCCGCAGCGCATCAAGGTTCTGCTCGACCTCGCCGCGGAGCTCGGTTCGGACTTTGCGCGCATCGAGCCGCGCGCCGCGTCGCGCGGAGAGATCGAAATGTGCCACGCGCCCGAGTACATCGAGCTCGTGCGCTCGACCTCCGAGACCAACCACTTTGCGCTCGACGGCGATACGGTGACTTCGCGGGATTCGTTCGGGGTCGGCCTGCTCGCGGTCGGCGGTTTTCTGCGGCTCCTCGACGCTATCGCGGCGGGCGAGGCAGGGAACGGCTTCGCGCTCGTGCGCCCGCCTAGCCATCACGCGCTGCCCGACCGCGCGATGGGTTTTTGCCTGTTCAATTCCATCGCCATCGGCGCGCAATACCTGCGCGGGCGCTACGGCGCGGAGCGTGTCTTGATCATGGACTGGGACGTGCATCACGGAAACGGCACTCAAGACATTTTCTATCGCGACCCGTCCGTGCTCTACATGTCGACGCATCAATATCCGTACTATCCCGGGACCGGCGCCGCCGGGGAGGTCGGCGCCGGCGCGGGCGAGGGCTTTACCGTCAACGTTCCACTGCCCGCCGGCTGCGGCGACGAAGAATACCTGAGAGTCTTCCGCGAGATCATCCTGCCGGTAGCCGATAAGTACAAACCCGAATGGGTTCTTGTTTCCGCCGGCTTCGATCCGCACCGGCGCGACCCGCTGGGCGGCATGAATGTGACGGAAACGGGCTTTGCCGCGATCACCGACATGCTCGTCCGGCTGGCCGAGACGCATGCCGGGGGACGCCTCGCGCTCCTCCTCGAAGGCGGCTACGATCTCCAGGCCCTCAAGAACTCGGTCGCGACGGTCCTCCGATCGCTCCGTGACCGGCAGCCGGGCGATGCTTCGGCCTCCGGCGGCTCGGCCATCGAACCGCTCGTCCGGCATATATTAAGGGTGCAGGAAAAATATTGGCCGCTGTAACAAGTACGTAACTTTGAATGATAATTGGTCGTTTTTAGGACGTAATTGGCTCTTCCTGACCGACGCAACGCCTTGAATGTCCGGCCTCTCTGTTCTATTTTTAGGGACCCGCTCTAAAGGACTCTAAAGGAAAGGAATATGAGGGAAACTGAACCGCGACGGGTCGTCGTCACCGGTTTGGGCATCGTGAGCCCGCTCGGCACGGGGTTGGAGAAAAACTGGCAGGCGGTTTCCGCCGGCCGCTCCGGTATCAGGCCGATCAGCCGGTTCCAGAACACCGAATTCTTTGCCAGTCGCATCGCCGGCGAGGTGCCGGATTTTCGCGCCGAGGACTTCATCGAGCCGAAAGAGATCAAGAAAATGGATCTCTTCATCCAGTACAGCGTCGCGGCCGCCGACATGGCAGCGAAGGACGGCGGCTTCAAGGTCGATCCCGAAGAAGCGCCGCGCGTCGGCTGTATTATCGGCGTCGGCCTCTGCGGGCTCGAGACGATCGAGACCTATCACAAGGCCTATCTCGAAGGCGGCCCGCGTAAAATATCCCCGTTTTTCATACCCAAGGTCATCTCCAATCTCGCGCCGGGGCAGATCGCTATCCGCCACGGCGCCAAAGGCCTCAACTGGACGCCGACATCCGCCTGCGCGTCGAGCAATCACGCGATCGGCGAGGCGTTCCAGTCGATCCGCCGCGGCTTGCAGGACGCCGTCATCGCCGGCGGTGCCGAGGCGGCGATCACACCGCTCGGCGTCGGCGGCTTCGCCTCGATGAAGGCGCTTTCGACGCGAAACGACGAGCCGGAGCGCGCGAGCCGACCGTTCGACAAGGAGCGCGATGGCTTCGTCATCGCCGAGGGGTCGGCGGTGTTGATCCTCGAAGATCGCGAGCGCGCGCTCAAGCGGGGCGCAAAGATCTACGCCGAGATCATCGGCTACGCGGCGACCGGAGATGCCCATCACATTAC
The DNA here is from genome assembly GCA_035259465.1 of Binatia bacterium. GTDB lineage: Bacteria > Desulfobacterota > Binatia > UBA9968 > UBA9968 > JAJPJQ01. The sequence continues at coordinate 4,781 of DATFWH010000232.1, read as the reverse complement.
GGCTCCGGCGCCGGAAGGCGAGGGGGCGGCGCGCTGCATGAAGCTCGCGCTCGAGGATGCCGGCCTCGCGGCGCGAGACGTGAGCTACATCAACGCGCACGGCACTTCGACCGAATACAACGACATGAACGAGACGCAGGCGATTAAAACGGTCTTCGGCGAGGAGGCGTACAAAATACCGGTGAGCTCGACCAAATCGATGACCGGCCATCTGCTCGGCGCCGCCGGCGCCGTCGAGGCGGTCTTCAGCGTGCTTGCGCTCCGCAACGGTGTGATCCCGCCCACCATCAATTACGAAAATCCCGACCCCGAATGCGATCTCGACTACGTTCCCAACAAGGCGCGTCGGGCGGACATCAAAATAGCGCTCTCCAATTCCTTCGGCTTCGGCGGCACCAATGCGTGCGTTATCTTCAGGAGGCCCGAGTGAGACATTCCCATCTGCGCAGCGTGATTCTCGGCACCGGCTCCGAGCTGCCCGCGCGCGTCGTCACCAATGCGGCGCTCGAGCGGCTCGTCGACACCAGCGATGAATGGATCACCACGCGGACGGGGATCAAAGAGCGCCGGGTCCTCGAGGAAGGCAAGGGCAACGCCGACATGGCGCACCGCGCCGCGGTGCGCGCCCTGCACGACGCCGGCGTCGAGCCCAAGGACCTGGACGCGATCATCATGGGAACGGTAACCGCCGATTATCCGTTCCCGAGCTCGGCGTGCGTCCTCGAGGACATGCTCGGCGCGCGCAAGGCGTTCTCGTTCGACGTCAACGCCGCCTGCTCCGGGTTTTTGAACGCGCTCGCGGTGGGCGATTCTATGATTCGCACCGGCATGATCCGTCATGCGCTGGTCGTCGGCTCCGACGCGCTCAGCCGGCTCCTGAACTGGAAGGACCGCACAACCTGCATCCTTTTCGGCGACGGCGCCGGAGCGGCGGTGCTCGGCGCCGTCAACGACGGCCATCGCGGCGTTCTCAGCGCAAAGCTCAGGACCGACGGCTCGTACGTCAAAACGCTCTATGTCCCGGCCGGCGGCTCGCTCAAGCCGGCGAATGCCGAGACGGTGAAAAAGAACGAGCACACGATCACGATGAACGGCAAAGAAGTATTCAAGGTCGCCGTGCGCTCGATGGAGGAGATCAGCCGCGAGGCGCTCGAGGAAGCCGATATCGACGTCGAGCAGGTCTCGCTCGTAATTCCGCACCAGGCGAATCTGCGCATTATTACCGCGCTCGCCGAGCGGCTGAAGATTCCCATGTCGAAAGTCATGGTGAACCTCGACCGCTATGGCAACACCTCGGCAGCGTCCGTGCCGATCGCGCTCGATGAGGCGCGGCGCGAGGGCCGCATCCGCCACGGGGATATCGTGTTGCTCAACGCCTTCGGCGCGGGCTTCGCTTGGGGCGCGGCGGTGGTAAAGTTCTAGGCAACCCTTCGTAGCAAGTTTTTCTCCAGCGAAAGTTTTTTATGGCAAAATACACCGGAGAATTCGCTCTCCAGTTCGTCACGCATCTCTGCAACCATTATTCGGTTCCCGAGCTCGTCCGCCTCGCGCGCCTGGGGCATGAAAAAGGCTTTGCGCAGATCTGGGTCAACGACAACGTTCGCTACCGCGGGCAGCTCGTCGTTCTGACGGCGATCGCCGCCAACGTGCCGGTCCATATCGGCACGGCGATTCTCGTGCCCTACTTTCACCAGCCGCTGGAGCTCGCCGGCGCCTTGGGCGCTCTCTCGGAGCTGGCCGGCGGGCGCGAAATCTGTGTCGGCATCGCCCAGGGCGACCTCGGCCAGGCGCCGCAGCACGTCGAGATCGCCAAGCCGGTCGCGATGGTGCGCGAGACGGCGCGGTTGCTCCGCGGCGCGCTCAACGGCGAGGAGGTCGCCTACGCCGATTTCCCGCTGCTGTGCGACTACTTTCGTTTGAATCGCTCCGGAAAATTCACGCTGGCGTTCAAGGCGCGCGCGCCGTTCGCCTTCTTCGGCGGCGGCAATGGTCCGCAGTCGCTCCGCATGTGCGGCCGGACGATGGACGGCGTGATCTCGTCCGGCACATTCATTCCGATGCTGCGCGCCGGCCGGCAGGCGAAGATGCTCGCGGAAGCGGACGCCGCGGCCCGCGAGTCGCAGCCCGGCAAACGGCTGCGCAAGATGTGCGAGCTGAACGTCTCGGTCTCGCGCAACCGCGCGCAGGCGATCGATTTCCCCAAGCGCCAGGCCGCGCACTCGGTGCTCCAATGGGAGGCGCGCGGCTTCACCGATGAGGAGTACGACCGGCTCGGCGTGCGCCGCGCCGAGGTGCTGAAGCTCAAAGAAGCTTTTCGCTCGGGCGCAACGCCTGAAAAGGCCGCCGAGCTGGTGAGCGAGGATCTCGTGCGCGCCTGCTACGCGGCCGGGACGCCCGACGAGGTCGTGCAGCAGATTTTAGAGCTCAGCCGCGCCGCCGCCGACCTCGGCTACGATCAAATCGCGTTCGCCAAGCTCGGACCGGACTACGGTGAGGCGATCGATCTGCTCGCGCGCGAGGTTGTGCCGGCGCTGAAGAGTTGATTCGCCGGTTGACCTTCGGAGAACGCCCGCCTAAGAATCAGCAGGAGGCGATATTCATGGCTAAAGATCCCGTGTGCGGCATGAACGTGGACGAGAGCAAGGCCGCGGCGACGTCGTCCTGCAAAGGACAGACGTATTATTTCTGCGCCAGGGTGTGCAAGGAAGCGTTCGACAAAGATCCCGACAAATATCTCAATAAGAATCGCTAAGGTTTGCAATGCCAACCGATCCGGTCTGCGGCATGGAGGTGGACGAACAGTCCGCCGCCGGAAGCCACAAGCATGCCGGCAAGACCTACTATTTTTGCCATCCGCACTGCCTCGAAGTTTTCAAAGAAAATCCCGATAAATTCTTAACGCCACCGCCGGAGCCCAGGAATGACGCGCCGCCGCCGGGCGCGTTCTACACGTGCCCGATGGATCCCGCGGTGCGGCAGGAGAGGCCGGGGCCGTGCCCGAAATGCGGTATGGCGCTGGAGCCGCTCGCCGTTGCGGCGCCTGCCACGCGCACGGAATACGTCTGCCCGATGCACCCGGAGATTGTGCGCCCCGCGCCGGGTTCGTGTCCGATCTGCGGTATGGCGCTCGAGCCGCGGACGGTCACCCTCGCGGAAGAGCAGAATCCCGAGCTCGTCGATATGACGCGGCGCTTCTGGATCGCCGTCGCGCTCAGCGCGCCGATTTTCTTTTTTGCGATGGCCGATATGCTGCCCGGCCGGCCGTTAGCGGGATTCATTCCGCCGCGCCTGCTCAACTGGTTTCAGCTGCTGCTCGCGACACCCGTCGTTCTGTGGTGCGGTTGGCCTTTCTTCCAGCGCGGCTGGGCGTCGCTGGTCAACCGCAGCCTGAACATGTTCACGCTGATCGCGCTCGGCGTCGGCACCGCTTACCTCTTCAGCGTGGCCGCGACTATATTCCCGAATATCTTTCCGGAATCTTTTCGCGGCCACGGGGGCGAAGTCGGCGTCTACTTCGACGCCGCGGCCGTCATCACGACGCTGGTGCTTCTCGGCCAGGTGCTGGAGCTGCGCGCGCGCAGCCGCACGAGCGGCGCGATCCGAGCGCTGCTCGGTCTGGCGCCGAAGACGGCGAGACGCATCGGAGACGACGGCGGCGAAGAGGACATCCCGCTCGATCGTGTTCGGGTCGGCGACCGCCTGCGCGTCCGACCGGGCGAGAAAATTCCCGTCGACGGCGCCGTTTTCGAAGGCTTCACATCCGTCGACGAGTCCATGATCACCGGCGAGCCGATTCCCGTGGAAAAGACTCCGGGGTCCAAAGTCACGGGCGGAACCGTTAACGGCAGCGGCTCGCTCGTCATGCGCGCCGAGCGCGTCGGCGCCGACACGCTGCTCTCGCGCATCGTCGCGATGGTGAACGAGGCCCAGCGGAGCCGCGCGCCGATTCAACGGCTCGCCGACCGCGTCGCGGGGTATTTCGTGCCGGCGGTCGTCTTGATCGCCGTCGTCACGTTCGTCGCTTGGGCGTCGTTCGGCCCCGAGCCGCGGCTCGCCTATGCCCTCGTCAACGCCGTCGCCGTGCTTATCATCGCGTGCCCGTGCGCGCTCGGGCTCGCGACGCCGATGTCGATCATGGTCGGAATGGGGCGGGGCGCGATCGCCGGCGTGCTGATCAAAAACGCCGAGGCCTTGGAAGTCATGGAGAAGGTCGACACGGCCGTGGTTGACAAGACCGGCACGCTTACCGAGGGAAAGCCGAGGCTTACCTCGGTTGTAGCCTCGGCAATAGAGGAGAACGAAGTATTGCGGCTTGCCGCAAGCGTCGAGCGCGGCAGCGAGCATCCGCTCGCGGCAGCGGTCGTCGCCGGCGCCGGGGAGCGCGGCATCGCGCCTTCGCGCGCGGAGAACGTGCGCGCGATTCCCGGCAAGGGTATCGTCGGCAGCGTCGAGGGGAAAAATGTCGCGCTCGGAAATCTCGCGCTGCTAGCCGAATTGGGCGTGGATGGAAGGGACGTGGCGGCAAGGGCGGAGGATCTCCGCCGCGGCGGACAAACGGTGATGTTCGTTACGGTCGAAAACAGGCTCGCCGGACTGCTCGGCGTCGCCGATCCGATCAAGCCGACGACCCAGGAGGCGATCCGCGCGCTGCATGACGACGGCGTGCGCATCGTCATGCTCACCGGCGACAGCCGCACGACGGCGCAGGCGGTGGCGAAAAATCTCGGCGTCGACGATTTTCAGGCGGAAGTCCTGCCGGAGCAGAAGGGCGAGGCGGTGAA
>DATFWH010000231.1:0-4484 GCA_035259465.1 Binatia bacterium | reverse complement strand
CGCTCTTACCTTCGAACGGTTTTAGATTTTCTTTCTGCACGCGCTCGAAAACGATCCGGTCCCAGCCGAGCCACTCTGGAAACTCAGGCTTGCCCGCGCCCTCGATACGCTCGCGCTCGAGCTGCGCGCGGATTGCCGGGTCGCGGAGCTTGTTTTTAAGCTCGCTCGACCCCTTGATCGCCTCCCACGCCGGCAGGCCGTGGAAGATGAAGCAGTCCGCCGCGCCGAAGCGCCGGATGTGCATATAAGGAATCACGACGCCGTTGATGTCCTTGCCGCGCTTCTTCGCCTCCTCCATGAAGGCGATCGATTTCATCGCGTCGTCTTTTTCGCCCGGACGGACGCGGAACTCGTTGCCGATCATATTCGCGCGCACCTTCTCGATTAGCGACGGAAAGCCGCTCGCGGGCTTGAGCATGTTTTGAAAGCCGTTGAACTGGAAGCAGCCGCCGTACTCGGCGGCGATGTTGGCGAGGCCGACGAGCTCCTCTTCGGTCGCGAAGGTGCTGGGAGTACCGGCGTGCACGGCCGGGCCGCCGCGCGGGCTCGTGGAGAAACCGACCGCGCCGGCTTCCAGCGCCTCGCGCACCATGCGCTTCATCGCCTCCAGCTCCTCGGCGGTCGCCTCGCGCTGGTAGGCGGCCTCGCCCATCACCGAAAGGCGCACCGGCGAGTGCGGCACGAGCGCGGCGACGTTGATGCCGACGCGCCCCTTGAGATAGCCCAAATATTCGGGGAACGTCTTCCACTTCCAGTCCTTGTCGTCGACGTAGTTGTCGAGCACGCGGCGGAGATAGGAGACGAGCACCTTCCGCGGCTCGGCGCCGTCGGGCACCGGCGCCGCCGACGCGCCGCAGTCGCCGATCACGATCGTCGTCACGCCGAAGTTCACCACGGGGTTCCCGTGCGGATAGAGCACGAGGAAAAGGTCCATGTGCGTGTGCGGGTCGATAAAACCCGGCGCGACCGCCTGCCCGCGCGCGTCGATCTCCGTTTTTCCCGCGCCGAGATTTTTGCCGATCGCGGCGATCTTATCGCCCTCGACCGCGACGTCGGCCTCGTAGCCCGCGCGCCCCGTTCCGTCGATCACCGTTCCGTTTCTCACCACCAGCTCGTACGCCATGTCATGCACCTCCCCGGATTATTATGAATCCGCATTAGGCTCCCGGCAGCGTCATATCACCGCCGGCGCCGGTTTCAAGACTCGGCACTTTGTCATAACCGCCTTGACCGCTTCGCGCGCCGGGTGTTAATAGGATGCAGCCTTCATGGTCGGAGGAATTTTTATGCGCCATAAAATCCTATTCGTCCTCGCTTTGACATCGTTCGTCGCCGCACCGCGCGCGGCGCTCGCCGCCGCCGCGACTCCCGCCGCTATCGCCGGACAGATCGGCTCTGCCGACGAGGCTCGCATGGAAGGCGTGCTCGTCTCAGCCAAGCGCGACGGCGGCACGATCACCGTCACGGTCGTCAGCGACGCGCAGGGACGCTATGCGTTTCCCGAATCGAAACTCGCACCTGGACGGTACAGCCTCGCGATCCGCGCCGTCGGCTACGAGATCGACAGCGCCAAGACGGCCGAGGTCGCCGCGGGCAAGACCGCGCAGGTGGATCTCAAGCTCAAGAAAGCCGCCGACCTCGCCGCCCAGCTCACCAACAGCGAATGGCTCATGAGCATGCCCGGCACGGACGAGCAGAAGCAGGGCTTTTTGAGCTGCGTCTCCTGCCACACGATCGAGCGTATCGCCCGCTCGAAATACAACGCCGAGCAGATGATGGACGTGCTCAAGCGCATGCGCGCCTACGCGCAGGGCAGCACGCCGCTCCGGCCGCAGGTGCGCCCCGGCGTGCGCGACCCGTCGCCGAATCAGCTCGCGCAGATGAAAAAATTCGCCGAGTACGTGAGCACGGTGAATCTGAGCAAGAGCGACAAGTGGAGCTACGCGCTGAAGACGCTGCCGCGCCCGAAGGGCAAGGCGACCAAGGTCGTCATCGCCGAGTACGACCTTCCGCGCCCCGAGGCGATGCCGCACGACGCGATGCTCGATTCCCAGGGCATGGTCTGGTACTCCGACTTCGGCTCACAGTTCGCCGGCATGCTCGATCCCAAGACCGGCAAGGCGGTCGAGTACGCGATCCCCGTCACCAAGCCGGGCGCGCCGGCGGGCGGGCTCGACATCCGCTTCGACCCCGACGGCAATGTCTGGCTCGGCATGATGTATCAAGGCGCGGTCGTCAAGCTCGACCGCAAGAGCGGCAAGTTTCAGAGCTGGACCGCGCCGGGCTTCATGGAGAACAACGAGGCACGGCTGGCGATGGTCGACCCCAAGCATCTAAACCTCGACGGCAAGGTGTGGATCGGCGGCGACAACGAGTACCGCCTCGATCCGAAAACGAACGAATGGTACACGGTCGACTACGCGCGCGGTCTGCCCAAGGACGGACCGCCGGCCGACCGCCTCGGCTCCTACGGCGTTATCTCGGACTCGAAGAATAATTTCTACGGGACGAATTTCGGCGGGCAGTACATCATACGCGTTGACGCGAAGACGCTGAACGTCACGCCGTTTCCGACGCCGACGCCCAACTCCGCGCCGCGCCGCGGCCACATGGACGCGCACGACCGCCTGTGGTTCGCGGAATACCGCGGCAACATGATCGGCATGTTCGACACCAAGACCGAGCGCACGCGCGAATGGGCGGTGCCGACGCCGTGGTCGAATCCCTACGACGCGATCTCTGATAAGGACGGCTTTGCCTGGACCGGCGGCATGTCGAACGACCGCGTCGCGCGGCTGAATCCCAAGACCGACGAGTTCGTGGAGTATTTACTCCCGCGCACGACCAACATCCGCCGCGTGACCGTCGATAATACGACCTCGCCGCCGACCTTTTGGGTCGGCAACAATCACGGGGCCGCGCTGATCAAGATGGAGCTGACGGAGTAGCTCGATCTCCCGAAATAGTCCCCTACTAGATGCATCGCCTTCCGCGGGCCCGGGAAGGCGCGGTCGAATTTTAGTTACCTACCCCCCCATTTTACCCGAGTTGACTTACTCCGCTCGCCTCATATTTTTTTCCAAGGAGGTATTTCTATGAACGCAGAACAATTCAAAGGCCAGTGGAACCAGTTCAAAGGCGATTTGAAGAAGAAATGGGGTCAGATAACGGATGATGATCTGATGGAGGCGCAGGGCGACTTCGAGAAGTTCAAGGGCGTCATCCAGAGGCGCTACGGCGACAAGAAGGACGAGGTCACCAAGTGGACCGAGGATTGGTATTCCAAGCACCCGCGCGGCGGCACGGTGCGCCAGTAAGTCGATCAGCCAGAAATAAATACGTTTGACATACGGCGCGCCTGGCGGTCGGGTCGGGGCTCACCGCCCCGGCCCACCGCCATCGCGGCCGTGAAGCGAGCGAAAGCTACACTTCGAGGTCGTAGCCCGCGCGCGCCACGGCCCGGCGCGCGGCTTCCATGACGAAGTCGCTATCGACGTGCGGCAGGACTTTTACGTCGGGGAAATTTTTCAGCCGAGATAAGACCTCGCCCGTCTCGGCGCCCGCGGCCCGCCCGGCCTGATCGTAGATTCCGCCTTCGTCCTCTTCGATCGGATTGTGCCGCTCGAGAATCGCGCGGATCGCCGCGACGATCGCTTTGGTCGGCGACGGCACGAGCAGCGCGGCGAGCGCGCCGTGGTCGAGGCGCAGCCGAGCGGCCAAGGGAAGCGGAGTGCCGGCGCCCTTTTGCGCCGCGGGGAGAAGCACCTTCTCCTCCATCCCGATGTGCTTCAATAAGCCCGTGCGGAAGCCGGCGTAAGCGGCGGCGTCGATATTTTCCGGATCGGCCATGGCACGCGCGAGCAGCGCGTCGAGGCGCCGGTGATCGTCGGCGAGATACCGATGGATTTCTCCGCCCATCGCGATGCTATTGACGCTCGAGGCTGATCGAGCCGTAGGTCACTACGCGGTGGGCGGCGAGATTCGCGCGGCGCCACTCTTCGAATTCTTTCAACCGCAGCTCGCCGGGATCGGTCCACTCGCCCCGGTGCAGATACACCCATACGTATTCGCGGATGAATCCCGCGGCGCGCACGCGCACGAGGTCGTTGAAATACGGGACGTTCAGATCGCGCTCCTTCTGCCGGAGCTCAACGTAGATCTGCCCGGCGGTGTCGCGCGCCGCGACTTCCTCCTCGAAGCCGGGCGGCTGCGGGCCGTAATACAGCGCGGCCGGCATATGCACATCGCGGTATTGAACGCGCGCGAGCAGATAGCCGAGCCACAGCGCGCCCTCGTTCTGCGGCACGGCCGACGGGTTCCAGTTGAGGACGAGCTTCGCTTCTTTGCCGTCGGGCCCGAAGATCGGCGGCCGCGCGGGCCGCGGGGCGGCCGGCTGCTCGGCCGCGCAAGCGGCAAAAAGGACGGCGGCGAGAAGACCGACTGTGAATCGCCGACTGCGCAACATCTCAGGACAAAAGCTAGTT
>DATFWH010000230.1:0-3959 GCA_035259465.1 Binatia bacterium | reverse complement strand
CTTCCTTCCCGCGGACATTTTTCGCCGCGTAACGACGCCGATGCTAAGACTCATCGTTCGAATTCTTATTCCGCGGCGACGCATCGTTAAGAATCTGCACGCGGCGTTCGGCCGCTCGTATTCGGTGTCGACGAAACTGGGACTCGCGCGCGGCGTCCAGGAGAATTTCGCGCGCGGCCTAATCGATTGTTTTCTCCAATTCGCCGAACCGGAGCGCGCGCGCCGCAAAATCGCTATCGTAGGCATCGAACATCTCGAAGCCGCGCTTGCGAAAGGCAACGGCGTGATTGCGCTCGGCGCGCATATCGGCAATTTTGTCCTGGTCGGGACGCGCTTGGGTTCGGACGGCTATCACGTCTCGACGCTGTTCCGCATGCCGGAGGACGAGCGGCTCCGCGCGTTGATCGAGCGGCACCTGCCTTTTTTTTATCAGCAGGTGATTCCTTCGCGACCGCGACGCGCGGCGATCCGCACCATGACGGAAAGACTCAAACGTAACGAGATTGTTTTCATCCTCGGCGACAATCTCAAGCAGGGAAAGGTCGAAAGCTCGCTGTTCGGCCGGCGTGTTTACACCCCGCGCGGTCCGGTGAGCCTCGCGCTGCGCACAGGCGCCGCGCTCGTGCCCATGTATTTGGTGCGCGGCTACGACGGCAAGCTTCGACTCGTCATTGACCCTGAACTGCTTTTAATCAGGAGCGGAAGCGTGTATGAAGATGTGAGCGGCAACACACGTCGGATCGTCGGCTATCTCGAAGGGCTGATCGGCCGCTATCCCGATCAATGGAATTGGCTCACCGTCCGCATGAGGAAGCATCCTCGCGGCGGAGGTGAACGAAGCGCCCAACGGTTTCAATGAACAGCTTAGAAAACCAGATCAAAGATATCGTTTTACAAACGATTTATCTGGAACCATCGACCTTCAACCGCGTCCAGCCCGGCCAGCTTACGAAGGAAGGCGGGCGCGTCTTCGTGAGCCAGTTCTCGCATTTCACGCGCAATTTTCCACGCTGGCTCGCCGCTGTGGCGGCGAACTGCCCGGTGCCCGACGCGCGGAAATTTCTCGTCGCCAATATGTACGAAGAGGAAGTCGGTCCGGGGGGCCACGGCTCGCATTACGATCTATTATTGCGTCAGGGCGAAGCGCTGGGGCTTACGCGCGATCAGATCGAGACCACCGTCCCCTTGCCTTCCACCGCCGTCGCCGTCGACGCGCTCGACAGTATCTGCCGCAGCCGCTCGTGGCTCGAAGGGCTCGCGGCGACGACCGGGCTCGAATGCATCAACGATCCGGGGGTCCGCGCGAAGTCGGGCGTCGTCATCATCAACGACGTGCGCGCTTGGCAACATTTGGGATTAAATCAGCAGCAGCTTCGGTCGCGCACGATCCACATGGAAGAAGACGAGAAGCACGTCAACACCGGCCTCAAAATCCTCGCCGAGCAGGCGAACACGGAACAAGCGACGGCCAAGGCCGTCGCCTCGGCGCGCGAAGCGCTGCTCTCCTTTCGCCTTTTGATGGAAGGAATCGGGCGCTCGGCGCTCGGGGGATAATTCGGAAAAAAAATGTAGGGGCGGTTCGCGAACCGCCCCTACGAGATGTTTCTACCGCAACGGCGGCATTTTGTTCGGAATGCCGCGCTCCTTGATCTCCGCCTCGAAAATCCGCCGAATCTCCGGATCCTCGTCCTCGTACTCGATCAGTGTGCCACCCTCTTTTACGCTGATGAAAACGCCGCCGTCGCGCTTTTGCGCCGCGACGTAGAAGGCCATCTTGTGCCGCTTGCTGCCGTAGCGCAGGGCGAGCTGGCGCGCGGGCGCTTCGCCGAGATTGAAATGCTGGTGGAACCAGCCGTTCGGCGGGCCGAACGCGGTGCCCGGCTTCCAATCGACGCGGACGACCTGATCGCCGTGACCGCTGGCGTAAGGATGGATGCCGAGCTCGTTCGGCCACATGATCGTGTATCCCTCGGATTTCAGAATCAGCAGCACGGCACCGGCGCCGTGGTAATGCGCCTTGTGGTACATGCCGACCGGCCACTCGACGAGATGGCCGACGAGCGAGTTGCCCGCGATCTCGAAGCCGGTGTACGAGCCGCCTTTGCCCTTATACTCGTGCGCGTCGATCGCCGCGGTCGACACATCGGCGATAAAGTTCGTGTCCCAGTAATTGCCTCGCTCGATCACGTAGCGTTTGTTTGAAACCTCGAAGTAATTCTCTTCGCCGTTGTAGCGGTCGGTGAATTGATATGCGCAGTTAAAAACGAAGTCCGCGTTGTGAAACATGTCCATGATCATCGGCGCGTTTGTCACCGCCGCGAGGCGCGCCGGCTGGCCGCCTCCGTTGATGAGGCGATACGAGGAATTGAGCGGAACGGCGAATAAACTTCCAGGGCCCCACTCGAAAAAGCGCTTCGGCTGCCCTTCCTGCCAGACCTCCGTCGAGCCTAGGCCGCTCACGACATAGAAGACTTTTTCATAGAGGTGCCTCTCCGGCTGGAGCGCTTTGCCGCCGGGGATCTCCACGACCTCCATCGCGGTCGCGCCTTCCATGCCGCGGAGTTGCACGAAAGCGCCGCGGCCGCCCTTGCGCGGCCAGTCGGCGAGCTTGATATCGCCGACGTCCACCCCGTAGCCTTCGACCACGGGAACGCCTTGCTCTTTAATCCAACGTTCGTAAAACGGAGCGGGATTTTCCATTTCCGCCATTTCGGTCCTGCCTTTCGATGATGAAAATGCTTTCGACCAGACTTATAAAGCACCGGCCTGAGAGTCAAGGGAGGCAAAATTTGGTAGCGATTTGTAGGGACGGTTTGCGAACTGTCCGTACTTAGAACTGCTGATCAGGGATACATGTATTCAATCGGCGGCGACTCGAATTCCGAATCGACCTTGACGACTCCGGGAACGCTCTCGGCGAGATGGATGATGTCGCGCTCGAGATCGAGATTGGCGAGAATTCCGGAAAGATGGACGCGTCCGTCCTCGACGTCGACGTTGATCGTCAGGTTGCGCGTCTTGGGCGAGACGATGAGCGCGGCCTGTACCCTGGCGGCGATCGTTAGGTCCTGAAAAGCGCGCTCGGAGTCGGCGGTCGGCCGGTACTCCGGCCGGCGCGACGCCTCGACAATGAGATGCGCCGCACTTTCCAAACTCAGATTCCCGACGTTAATCACGAGATCATAGCGACTGGAGTCCCGCCAGTCGCCGCCGAAGAGCGCTTGCAGCCGGCGCGTGCGGGCCTTATCGACCTGCTCGATGTAATGTACCGCCGCAGTCTCGCTCATGCCCTCGCGCACGCGCACCTGCTCGACGCGGTAGCTCATCGGCGCGGTCAGATACACGCGCAGTACATGACTTATGCCGGGGAAAAGGTCCTGGCCGGCGTGGCCGTGATAGACGAGATTCCCGCCCTGGGCGACCTCGCACATCGCGGCCTGTAGCACGATGCGGTAGAGCCTCAGCCCTTCCTGCCAGCGCTCCCACCAGCGCGGCGCCGTGTCGAGTATCTCAGTGAATTTAGCCTCGGGGATCCCGTAGCCTTCGCTGGCCTTCATGAGAAGTTCGCGGCTGACACAGCGATAGCCGAGCTGCGCGGCGATCCGCTCGGCCAGTTCCGGTCCGCCGCTGAAAGCGCCTCTGGTGAGAGTAATGATCGACATTTGCGTCACCTCCCGTAAGCGCAGGCCGTTGCCCGATTCCGCGATACCCTTTAGCACGCCCGCCGGGAGCGGTTCAACCGCCCTGATGCGCCCTTCCATAGGCGCTTGACACCCGGTCGACTGCGATTGCATAACGTCCCTGTGCGTGCCCGGCTCGTTTATTTCCTGCTGATGTTGCTGGCGCCCGGCCCGGCATTCGCAGACGGCAAGATCCTCGTCTCCGCGCCTTCGAAATCTCTCACGTGGTTTCCCGCGGCGCTTGCGAAAGAAAGGGGATTTTATCGCGACGAGGGGCTC
>DATFWH010000229.1:0-4863 GCA_035259465.1 Binatia bacterium | reverse complement strand
GCCTCCTCGGCGACATCGCCCTGCCCGTAGCGATCCTTGCTGCCGTCTTTCATCGCGCCGAGCGAGCCCATGCCGCGATAAACTTTGTAGGTTCTGCCTTGATACAGAATCGTCTCGCCGGGGCTCTCCTCGGTGCCGGCGAAGAGGCTGCCGATCATGACGGAATCCGCGCCCGCCGCGAGCGCCTTGGTGATGTCGCCCGAATATTTGATGCCGCCGTCGGAGATGATCGGCGTATCGTGGCGCGCAGCGGCCTTGGCGCAGCTCGCGATCGCCGTGATCTGCGGGACGCCGACGCCCGAGATCACGCGCGTGGTGCAGATCGAGCCCGGACCGACGCCGACCTTGACGCCGTTGACGCCGGCGTCGATCAGCGCGGACGTCCCCTCCTCCGTCGCGACATTGCCGCCGAGGAGATTGAGATCGGGATGGCGCCGGCGGATGAAGCGCACCGCTTCGAGGACGTTTTTAGAATGGCCGTGCGCGGTGTCGACGACGATCACATCCACGCCGGCCTTCACCAGCGCGTCGACGCGCTCCTCGCAGTCCGGGCCGACGCCGACGGCGGCGCCGACGCGGAGCCTCCCCCATTCGTCCTTACAGGCGTGGGGATACTGCGTTTTCTTCTCGATGTCCTTGACCGTGATCAGCCCTCTGAGCTGGAACTTTTCGTCGACGACGAGAAGCTTTTCGATCCGGTGGCGATGGAGAATCTCTTTGGCCTCGTCGAGCTCGACGCCGGGGCGTGCGGTGACGAGGCTGTCCTTCGTCATGACCTCGGCGACGGAGCGATCGTTGCGTTTCTCGAAGCGGAGATCGCGATTGGTGAGAATGCCGACCAGGCGCCCTTTCTGCGTCACCGGCAGTCCCGAGATACCGTACTTGTTCATGATCTCGCGCGCTTCCGCGATCTTCTGCTCGGGATGAACGGTGACCGGATCGGCGATCATGCCGCTCTCGAACTTCTTGACTTTCTCCACTTCCGCCGCCTGCGCCGCAACCGGCATATTGCGGTGGATGAATCCGAGACCGCCTTCCTGCGCCATGGCGATCGCGGTGCGCGACTCCGTCACGGTATCCATCGCCGAGCTGAGGAGCGGCGCGTTCAAATCGATCTGCTGCGTGAGCCGGGTTTTGACGTCGGTGTCGCGGGGCAGCACGGCGGATTCCGCCGGCACTAAAAGTACGTCGTCGAAGGTCAGGCCGAGCGGCAAAATCTCTTGATCAAACATGGCTCATCTCCCTGAGGGGTAAAAAAAAACCCAGACCTGCGCCTGGGTTTGATCGAGCCGTTCGCACATGTAGGCAAACATGAAGTTTTATACCAGGAACGTTTCGGCTTCGCAAGGCGCGAATATGCCCAGCGGAATTCGCCTTGACACCGCCGATTGCGTATATAAGGATGACAATAATATCGCTCGGTTTTTTTCATTCGAGCCTCTCATCGAACATGCCACTCTACGAGTACGAATGCCCCAAAGGCCACCGCTTCGAAGCCGTCGAGAAAGTCTCCGACAAGCCTGCGACTAAGTGCGCCGTCTGCTCGGCGAAGGCGCGCCGCGTCGTATCGCAGCCGACACTGCTGCACAATCGCGGCATCCACGTCTTCGACCGAGTGACCAAAGACGACGCGCTGCGGAGCCGCCCCTCGTCGCTCAAGTCGTTCAAGAAAGATAAGTTCTAGGTTGTCATTGCGCGCCGCCTTTGCTAATACAGCGCATTGAATCGTTTCGAATCGGAATAATTCGATGCTCGCAAAGGTGAACAGCGCCGCGCTCTACGGCATCGACGCGCTCCGCGTCGAGGTCGAGATCGACATCGCCGCCGGCCTGCCGCAGCTCGCCACCGTCGGCCTTCCCGAAGGCGCCGTCCGGGAGAGCAAAGACCGCATCCGCGCCGCGCTCAAGAACTGCGGCTACTCGTTTCCGGCGAAAAAAATCACGATCAATCTCGCGCCCGCCGACATCAAGAAAGAAGGCTCCGCCTACGACCTGCCGATGGCGCTCGGCATCCTCGCCGCCGAAGGACTCGTGCAGAAGGAGCGGCTGCAGCGATATTTCCTCCTGGGCGAGCTGTCGCTCGACGGCGAGATCAAGCCGATCCGCGGCGCGCTTTCGATCGCCGTCGCGGCGAAGAAAGAAGGACTCCTAGGCATCGTCGTGCCGGAGGCGAACAGCCGCGAAGCCGCAGTCGTCCGCGACGTCGACGTTCTCGCCGTGCGCCAGCTCTCGGAAGTCGTGGAATTCATGAACGGCGAGCGCGAGCTCGCGCCGACGCGCGTCGACGTCGAAGAGCTTTTCAACCGACACTGCGTCTATAACGAGGACTTCAGCGACGTGAAAGGCCAGCAGCACGTCAAGCGCGCGCTCGAGGTCGCCGCCGCCGGCGCGCACAACGTGATTCTCGTCGGGCCGCCCGGCTCGGGGAAAACGATGCTCGCCAAGCGTCTGCCGACGATCCTCCCCGATTTGACGCTCGCCGAAGCTCTGGAGAGCACGAAGATCCACAGCGTCACGGGCGTCTTGGACGGCAACCCCATCGTCGCGACGCGCCCGTTTCGCGCGCCGCATCACACGATCTCGGACGCCGGCCTCGTCGGCGGCGGGACCGTCCCCAAGCCCGGCGAAGTCTCGCTCGCTCACAATGGAGTTTTGTTTCTAGACGAATTGCCCGAGTTCAAGCGCAACGTGCTCGAAGTGCTGCGCCAGCCGCTCGAAGACGGCGGCATCACCGTCTCGCGCGCGGTCGGCTCGATCAATTATCCCGCGGGCTTCATGCTCGTGGCCGCGATGAATCCGTGTCCGTGCGGATTCTTCACCGATCCACAGAAGGAATGCGGCTGCACGCCGATGCAAATTCAGCGCTACCGCTCGCGCGTCTCCGGCCCGCTGCTCGATCGCATCGACATTCAGGTCGAGGTGCCCGCGCTCCGCTACCAGGAGCTCGCGAGCAAGGACGCCGGCGAGACTTCGACGGCCATCCGCGAACGGGTCAACCGCGCGCGCCAGCTCCAGCTTGCGCGTTTTCAGAAGAAAGGCATCCACGCCAACGCGCAGATGAGCACGCGCGACATCAAAAAATACTGCGCGGTCAAGCCGGAGGCGGAAAAGCTGCTCGAAGTCGCGATCAACCGCCTGGGCCTGAGCGCGCGCGCTTACAGCCGCGTGCTGAAAGTCGCGCGTACGATCGCCGATCTCGAAGGCGCCGAAGACATCCAGCCCGCCCACGTCTCCGAAGCGATTCAGTACCGCAGCCTGGATCGCAGCTTGTAGCCCACGGGGACGGCCTCGTCGTCCGGGATATCGTCGCGGCTATCGGTCACGGAACGCCTATACCACGCACGGATCGGAGCATCGCTTTCGAGGTGGGCGCCAAGGATGTAATACAATGTTTCGAGAAGCGGCAGCGCGTACCAATCCGCCGACGGGAAACGCATGATCAGAAAAAAACCCCAAATGGTGAGCACGGCACCCGTGTATTGCGGATGCTTGAGGAGAGAAAAAGGAAACCCGCGCTGCCAGGGAATCTCATAGCCGAATTTGTTACCGTAAAACACGCCCAACTTACCCAAACGATAGAAGACGCCGGCGTTCAGCGCCTGCCCAGCGAGGATTAAACCTGTGCCTAGTGCGGCAGCAAACAAGCCGGCGCTCCCCGGCCAGAGCGACCCGCCGTGCAGGTAGCACCAGCCGAGGAACACCGCGCCTTGCAATATCTTGAAGCCGTAGAAGAAAAGCCGGAGCGCTTCGACCGGCTGGCGGACAAGCGCCGGCATAAAGCGCGCGCACAGACTGCGGAAGTGATCGGGCGCGCGCCAAACCGCGATGTAAGCGATGCGCTCGATGCCGAGCAAAGCACCGGCGCTGAGAAAGATCGCAAAATTCACTTGGCGGCGCTTTTCCGCAGCTCGAACGGCACGAGCACTTTGAGAGGTTTCAAATACCGCGGCAAATAGGCGGTGATGTCGGTCAGCGGATCGGTGGCGAGCTTCACGAACCAGATCATCGAAGTGCGAAAGTCATGCAGCCACATGAGATACAGCACGCGACCGCCGACTACCAGGATCGTCCAGACAAACCACTCGATCGCCAGCTCGGGATACTTGGCCGCCAAAAACTTTAGCGACCATGTACCGGCAAAGAACAGGTTAGCGACCGGTATGAAGACATACCCCAGCAAGATGATTGTTTTCGTGCGCGTATCGTATCCCAGGAGCAATTGTTCTTTCTCGTGGCAGGGCGGCTCCAGGACGGCATGGCCGAACTGCCGCACGAGCAACGCGCATGGGGCCAGACACATCGCGATCGTGAAGTCGGCGAAAATCAGCCCATAGCAGTAAAGAAAAACGCCTGAGCTCACGATATGAAGGAATTGGTTCACGGCGTTGCTGTGGGACGCGTGATGGTCGTCCTTTTTCCGCTGCATGATCTCGGCGTAAAAAGCCTTGACCGGCTTCGGCGCCTGCAGCAGGCTGCCGAGCAATTCCCGCACGAGTCGGTTCCGCATCGTTTTCTCCCTCCCTGGATATTCATCGGCGGCGAGCCACCATCCGTCGTTTTTCATCTTGCTTGCCGCGTCCACCAGCATCGTTTCCAACGCGCGATAATCATCCCCGGTAAAATCCATGCTGCTCAGGCACCTTCCGGTGCCGACCCAGCTCAGCGTCATCCCTTCGGCGCGCAGATAATATTGCAGCAGCCAGTTGTAACGACCGGGCTCTTTGAAGAGCACGGTCCAGACCGTCGCAAGATTCACCACGCGCGCCGGCAGCGATGCGCCGGCGAGTTTTTGATTGGTCGAGCTCACCCAGTCGGCGCAGCGCCGGTTCGACTCGTCGTAGAGCTTCGCCGTCTCCGGCTCGAT